>CANGVZ010000160.1 GCA_947457285.1 Flavobacteriales bacterium
AAACTCCATTCAAATCAGGTGCAGTTGTCCACCGAAACGTTAATTGGTTCAAAATTCATTTTGCTCCAAGTATTTCAGCGGAATCAAAGAAAGAAAGGTTCGACGAAATCATTGAATCCCTTAGGACAACGACCTCGGGAGCACCTCGACGGTATATTGATAATACTATTGAGGTTTTTGAGGCTCTCAATAAGCTAGAATAAGCACTTGTTCCCGTCCCTCAGCACCACAGTAACACAGTCCCTCCGTCACTCAGTCCCTCCGTAACTCTTAAAACAGTTTCCCCATATCCGGTTTGCGGATTTTGCCGAGGTGTTTGTAGGTGAGCTCGGTGAGCTGGCGACCGCGGGGGGTGCGGGTTAGAAAGCCTTCCTGAATTAAAAAAGGTTCGTACACTTCCTCAATGGTTCCAGCGTCTTCACCAACAGCAGTGGCAATGGTAGTGAGTCCCACAGGGCCGCCGTTGAACTTGTCCATCATGGTCATCAAAATCTTGTTGTCCATTTCATCCAATCCCAAAGTATCCACGTTGAGTGCATTCAGTGCGGTTTTGGTGATGTTGATTTCAATGGTGCCGTCGCCTTTGATTTGTGCAAAGTCACGCACTCGTCGAAGGAGTGCATTTGCAATACGAGGTGTCCCGCGGCTTCTGCGTGCTATCTCATAAGCCGCATCTTCTTTGATTTCGATGCGCAACAATTCAGAACTGCGCTCTACAATATTCGTCAATGTCTTCGCGTCATAATATTGAAGTCGCGCATTGATACCGAAACGCGCACGCAACGGCGCTGTAAGCAATCCACTGCGCGTGGTGGCGCCTACGAGCGTAAATGGATTTAATTTTATTTGAACCGAACGAGCATTCGGTCCGGTATCTATAACTAAGTCGATGCAATAATCTTCCATCGCAGAGTAGAGATACTCCTCCACCACTGGACTCAAACGATGTATTTCGTCAATGAATAGCACATCATTCGGTTCGAGGTTGGTGAGCAAGCCTGCTAGGTCAGCGGGTTTGTCGAGCACGGGACCACTGGTGGTTTTCATACTCACGCCCATTTCATTGGCAATGATATATGCCAAAGTAGTCTTGCCTAGACCGGGAGGACCATGAAACAGTACGTGGTCGAGTGCTTCGCTGCGAAGTTTGGCGGCCTTTACAAATACCTCCAAGTTTTCGAGCACTTGTCCTTGTCCGGTAAAGTCGTCGAAACTTTTGGGACGCAATACTTTGTCCAGCTCCTTATCGGTGGGCTGATCGGCTTCATTCCTAATATCAAATCCGTCTGTCATCTCGTTTCAAAAGTAAATGTATTTGCGCCTCACTCCTCCTTCCCTATTCGGTCTTTCCAGAGCTTTTCAAAGCGGTCTAAAATCAATCGAAATCGCAATACGTAAACAGGAGCCGTAAATTGTTGTTCGATGTCTCTATTGCCCCTTATAACGAGCCTGTAGCCATAACCGGCCCCAACACCGATGAGATTGGCGATTTTGTATTCGAAGGCAATGGTGGGTTCGTACACAAAGGCACGTGCCTCGAACAATCGCTCGCCGGTTCTTTTTCCGTTGGGATCAAGGAAAATACTTCCATAACCCACGTTGGCTGTCACCATCGCTTCCCAAGGATTTTTTCTATAAAAAGAATATTCGATGTAAGGCCCGAGATAGCGCATGCGCAGGCGACCGATTTTTTCTACTTCTTGCTGAAAATAAACCTGATCAAAATGGCTGTACAACCAACTATAGCCGAGGCCGATATTCATTGTTTTTCCAAAACTCATTCCTGCTTTCACCCCTCCTATTTGCACGGTGCTGCCGGTGATGAATGAATTGCGAAAATCAAGCTTCAGCGATGGCTTTGGTTTATTCCTAAATACCTGATACAACGAATCCGAAAGATTGACGCTTTGGGCGTTTGTAAGGGCGCTCCAAATTATTAAAACAGTACTCAGTACGATTCGTCGGTGCATGGAGCAAAGGTAAGAACAAAGGGCGAGGGGCGAATGAGAGGGGCGAGGAGGGAAAGATTGGAAGATTGGAAGATTGGAAGATTGGAAGATTGAAAGATTGAAAGATTGGAAGATTGGAAGATTGAAAGATTGGAAGATTGAGAGCCTCGAGCGGTTTATTCCTTTATAAGTTTGATCGATTTTCTTGTGCCTGCTTCGGTCAAGGTATGGAGAAAATATACTCCGCTAGGTAAGAGCTCTACATTCAGTCGACAAGATTGTGATCGTATAGATTTTTCTAAAACCACTCTTGCCGCGAGGTCAGTAATGACGGCATTAACGAGAGTTTCAGATGACTCTATTTGAATGATACTATTAAATGGATTTGGTGACACGGTTATCGTCAACTCTTCACTTTCGCTAACACCTATATAATCGCAACAACTTTCGAATGGGGATGGATACACTTCATAGGACAATTCTCCATCTTCAAAGTAACACCTCAAACCAATTCCTGCATCCATGAGCAATATTGGTGTGAATAGCCATAAACCTCTATTTGCGTCACCAATCCCTTCAATCCACTCCATATAATATTCAATGTCTATCGGTCCCAAATAACGCAAGGTCCATTTTCTTCGTTCTGTTCCGTTGCCCAGAGTAATCATTTCTATGCTCTCCACTACGAACTCATGCTCTCCATTTGGCGTTATGGCGTTATTACTTTCTTCCAGTCGAATGCTATCGCCAACCTCCAATGAAAAATCTAACATTAAAAACTCATTTGTCATTGCACTTTCACGTAGATAATACTTGCCATTTTCCTCCCGTACATAAAAGTCGATAAAATCAAAGATCTCTTCCGTGCATGGCGAGGAAGAGGCAACGCGATAATATGTAGTATCGTTTATGGATTCCGTTCCATCCAATGACAGCCCTGTGCGAACAACCGAATATCCAATCTCCGGCCCTTCGTAAATAGCATAACCACCCAACCATTCAGCACTGGGGCTTATAGGAATGATGTCTTGAGATGCTGCAAGAAAACTAAAATGTAGAGATAGAGTTAGAAAATAGAATTTCATAATAGAATAGTTTAACACAACCAAATATAGTCCAAAGTCAATACACTACATAAAAAAAGCGCCCCATCAGGAGCGCTTTTAATTCTATAACTTCAATCTTTTTTCCAAATTCAGAATTGCGAATTCAGAATTACGAATTGCGAATTTCTTAGTGTGCGTGCTCGCCGGGCTTGAGGGGCACCACTTGAGGAACGAAATCTTCTTCGTGCTCTGGGTTGCTGTAGTCATAAGCCCAACGGTGTACTTCTGGAATTGCACCAGGCCAGTTGCCGTGAATGTGTTCTACTGGTGTAGTCCACTCGAGGGTGTTAGAACCCCATGGGTTTTGAGTAGCCACTTGTCCGTACCAAATGCTGTGGAAGAAGTTGAACAAGAACAAAATCTGAGCAGCACCACCAATGATTGCGAACGTCGAGATCAATGGGTTCAAGTCCATTACCCAATCCAGGAATTCGAATTCTGAATAGCTGTAATAACGACGTGGAGCTCCTGCCATTCCCACAAAGTGCATTGGGAAGAACACTCCATAACCGCAAATCAATGTCAACCAGAAGTGAGCATAGCCCAACTTGGTATTCATCATGCGACCAAACATCTTTGGGAACCAGTGGTAGATACCACCAAGCATACCAAAGATGGCCGACATACCCATTACGATGTGGAAGTGAGCAACTACGAAATATGTATCGTGAACGTTTACATCGAGCGCTGAGTCAGCGAGGATAATACCTGTAAGACCTCCAGTAACGAATGTAGATACCAATCCGATTGAGAAAAGCATACCTGGAGTGAAGCGGATGTTACCTTGCCACAATGTAGTAAGGTAGTTGAATGCCTTTACTGCAGATGGAATCGCAATCAAGAGAGTAGTAAATACGAATACTGATCCAATGAATGGGTTCATTCCTGTCACATACATGTGGTGACCCCATACGATAAACGAAAGGAAACCGATAGCGAGGATAGAACCAACCATCGCTTTGTAACCGAAGATTGGCTTGCGAGCGTTAGTTGAAATTACTTCCGAAGAAATACCCAACGCTGGCAACAATACGATGTAAACTTCTGGGTGACCCAAGAACCAGAACAAGTGCTGGTAAAGAATTGGTGAACCACCAGTTACGTCGAGCGCTTGACCCTCAATGAAGATATCAGAAAGGTAGAAAGCTGTACCGAAACCACGGTCCATCAAAAGCAATACAACCGCTGATACAAGAACTGGGAAAGACAATACACCGAGGATAGCTGTCACGAGCAAAGCCCACATTGTAAGTGGAAGACGCGTCATCTTCATACCCTTTGTGCGAAGGTTTACGATGGTTACGATATAGTTCAATCCACCAAGGAGTGAAGATGCTACGAACAATACCATCGAAAGCAACCACAATGTCATACCTGTACCAGAGCCTGGCATTGCCTGTGGAAGAGCCGATAGCGGAGGATATACTGTCCAACCACCTGATGCGGCACCACCCTCAACGAATAACGAAGCTACCATGATGATTGAAGAAGCGAGGAAGAACCAGAATGACAACATGTTCAAGAAACCTGATGCCATATCGCGCGCTCCAATCTGCAATGGAATGAGTAGGTTGGCAAATGTTCCTGACAATCCACCTGTCAATACAAAGAATACCATGATGGTACCGTGGATTGTTACCATTGCCAAGTAGGCGTTACCATTCAACACTCCGTTTGGTGCCCATTTGTCACCAAGGAAGAAGTTGAGGATACCAAAACTTTCTCCTGGCCATCCCAATTGGAGACGGAAGAAGATTGACAACATCACAGCGATGATACCCATGAAGATAGCAGTTACCAAGAACTGCTTGGAAATCATTTTGTGATCTTGTGAGAAAATGTACTTTGAAACAAAGCTCTCTTCATGGTGGTGTCCATGTCCGTGTTCTGCGTGTGCTCCCATTTCTTTGTCCTCTGATTAAATTTTAAATTATTTCTTTTGTGCGATGTTTTTTACAACCACTGCTGGAATACCTGTAACAGCTGTTGTATCTGTAGTAGAGGATGATGATTCTTCTTGTGTTTCGTCTTGCTTGAATTTCTTCTGTTTTTCCACCCACGCAAGGTAATCTTTCTCAGATTCAACAATCACATTAATTTTCATGTTGTAGTGAGAAACGCCGCACACCTTGTTGCAAAGAAGGATGTAGTTGAACTCGTCGTTTCCGAGCTTTTCTCTCATCTCAGCCGTGGTGATAGTTGGCTTCATTTTAAATCTTGTTGGGATACCAGGCACTGTGTTCATCTGCGCTCTGAAATGAGGCATGTAAGCACTGTGAATAACATCCTGTGAGCGGAAAATGAATTCTACTTCCTTTCCAACTGGGATGTGAAGCTCTGTGTTTACGATTCTATCGTCATTCGATGCAGCCCATTCACTGAGTCCTGTTTTTGGGTTTTTGGTCTCATCGATATCAAGAATACGCTGCTTTAAACGAACGAGTCTGTAGAGCTTTTCATTTTGGCTTTCAACGTATGAATCTGGCCACAATGGCAATTTTTCATTTGCTTCGATCTCCGCTTTCAACTTTTCAATATCCGCATCAATAGCATCTACTCTGGTCTTCACGTTCTCAGCTGTGATTAGACCGAGAGGGTTTGCGGCTGGGTCGATGAGATTGTAAGTAGAAGAACCGAATGTCTTGTCATCACCGGGGTAGCGAACTATCCAACCGAATTGCTTTGAGTATACTTCCACCTGAATAGCATCAGCAGAAGCTGGG
>CANGVZ010000161.1 GCA_947457285.1 Flavobacteriales bacterium
ATCGTTGATTTGATTGGTTGTGAGAGAGACAGCATTCTTTCAGCTTCTGGAAAAACAGGCCTTGGCGTAGATACAATTCTCGAAGCAATATGTGAGCGGATTCCATCACCGAAAGGCGATCCGGAAGCTCCCTTGCAAGCGATGATTTTCGATTCCATGTTCAATTCTTTCCGTGGAATCATTGCCTATTTCAGAATAATGAATGGCACCCTTCGCAAAGGTGAGAAAGTAAAATTCATGAGCACCGACACCGTTTATCAAGCGGATGAAGTGGGCGTGCTTGGTTTGGATCTCAAGCCCCGTGATTTCGTTGCGGCTGGTGATGTTGGATATATCATTAGCGGTATCAAAACCGCAACAGAAGTTAAAGTGGGTGATACCATCACTACCGTTGCCAATCCTTGTACTACCGCAGTGAAAGGTTTTGAGGTAGTGAAGCCAATGGTATTTGCCGGTGTTTATCCGGTAGATACTGACGATTATGAAGAGCTGCGTGCATCAATGGAAAAGCTACAATTGAACGACGCGTCCTTGGTATTTGAACCAGAAAGTTCAGCGGCACTTGGTTTTGGTTTCCGATGTGGCTTCTTAGGAATGCTTCACATGGAGATTATTCAAGAGCGCTTAGAGCGTGAATTCAATATGACGGTGATTACTACTGTTCCCAACGTAAGTTACTTTGCCTATACCGCAAAGGGCGATACGCTTGAAATTCACAATCCGAGCGAATTGCCTGACCCTTCCAAACTTGACTACGTCGAGGAGCCTTACATCAAAGCCCAAGTCATCACTAAGTCTGAATATGTCGGCTCAGTAATGACTCTATGCATTGAGAAGCGCGGGATACTCACAAACCAATTGTATCTTACCTCTGATCGTGTTGAACTTTCATTTGAGATGCCATTGGCAGAAATTGTTTTCGACTTCTACGATCGCTTGAAAACGATTTCTCGCGGATATGCGTCTTTCGACTATTTCCCTGCTGGATATCGACAAAGTGATTTAGTAAAAATGGATATCCTTCTCAACGGTGATCAAGTGGATGCGCTTTCGGCTTTAATTCACAGAGATCACGCTTTTGATTTGGGTAAAAAAATCTGCTTAAAGTTGAAGGAACTCATCCCGAGACAACAATTCGAAATCGCCCTGCAAGCCGCAATCGGAGCGAAAATTATTGCTCGTGAAACAATCAAAGCTTTGAGAAAAGACGTTACAGCGAAGTGTTACGGTGGTGACATTTCTAGAAAGCGCAAACTTCTTGAAAAGCAAAAAGAAGGTAAGAAGCGCATGCGTCAAGTTGGAAGTGTGGAAGTGCCGCAAGAAGCGTTTTTGGCGGTTCTCAAGCTCAACTCTTAAAACCACTTTGATGAAGCGATTAGGAAAAACATCATTAATCACTTCCGTCATTGTATTCGCGACCTATTGGGGTAGATACATTTTCATTGATTCTGTTGATTGGACGATTGACAATATAATCTTGTCCACCACCCTAACATTTGGGTGTGCCGCGCAATTTCTATTTGTACAACGCACCACTCCGCTTCTTGATTTAGAACCCTATGAAGCCATTGAAACACTTGACAATGAGATGGCCTTCAGTGATGATGATAATGTCAAAGTGCTTGGTACCTCCTCTTTCGAAGTGGCGCTGGCAATTATTGGTGGAATCGTTTGGCTATGCTTGGTATTGCTTTCGAGCCTTTCCATATCAGCAGTTTTTGCAGTTTCTCTGCAGAATCCAGCTTCAATTTTACAAGCAATAATGATATTGGCGGCAATAATTGGTGGAGCCCCATCGTTGATTTACAACCTGCGGTTATGGAATAAAAAAGGCATTGCGATGTGAACAACTCATCGTTCAATGTCGGTCAAGACTCGCGGTGATATCCTTTACTATCCTATTACTTTTGTTTTCATGAAGTATATTTTCATCATTTTACTCTGTGCAGTTTCGAACTTAGCTATTTCACAACGTCAAGCCTTTGAGGACAAATATCCCAACGGCAACATACGCAGCGTTGGCATCTATATCCGTGGCATGGAAGACAGCACATGGCGCTATTTCTATGAAGGAGGTGAGCTGCAAGAGGTGACAAACTATAAGGTGGGAAAATTCCACGGAGCCGTCACACAATATCATAAAAACGGAAAGATTAAAATCGAGGGTTACTTCAAAGAAGATAAACAAGATAGCGTTCAGCGCACATTTTCTGACATGGGCGTGCTGCTCGAAGAGGGCAATTTTGTGAAGGGTAAAAAAGTCGGCATCTGGAATTATTTTTTCCCAACTGGCGATACGATGTTGACGGAAAAACATGAAGACACTTTGATATATGTGATCACAAAATTCAAAGAACCAAACAAATGCTTGATTCGAAATGGAAATGGCAAAGTCGAAGAAGTTTTTGAAAACGGGAGAATTAAAGAGCGCAGCACCTATGTAGACGGCTTGCTCAGTGGCGCTTTCGAAGAGTATTACTCCGGCGGTACTTTCAGAGTTTCTGGCAGATATGTGAGAGGCTTAAAAGATGGAGAGTGGGCCGAATATTTTCCAACAGGAAAAGTGAAACGAAAAACAGGATACACCAATGGCATTCTTAATGGTCCGTTTGAAGAATACTACTCTAATGGAAAGTTAAAAGTCAAAGGAAGTCACCTTCAAGGAAAAAAACACGGCGATTGGAAATGGTATTTGGAAGCAGGAACTCCCGATATCGAAGGGAGTTTTGACAACGACGTGCAAGTCGGCGAATGGGTTTACTACTACAACAATGGAAACAAAGAAAGCTGGGGCATGTATGAAAGTGGCAAAATGCATGGTACTTGGCAATATCAGTACTATAAAGGAGAGACTTGGAAGCAGGGCAATTTTGATAAAGGGTTGAAACAAGGAAAGTGGACTTACTGGTATGAGAGTGGAAAAGTGTTGATGGAAGGCTCTTTCAGTAACGATTTGGAAGAGGGTCTTTGGGTCAACTATTATGAAAACGGCAAGCTTAAAGACAAAGGCAGTTTTGAAAAAGGGAAGATGAAAGGCTTCTGGGAAGGTTATTTTCCAAATGGTTTAAAAAATTACAGCGGCAGCTGGAATGGAGATATTAAGACGGGCGAATGGAGCTACTGGAATGAAAAGGGCAAATATGAAAAACGTGAAATGTATAATGAGGCCGGGGTATTAAACGGACCATACGAGATGTATAATGAAGCGGGTAAACTTGAGAGTAAAGGGGCCTATCTCAATGGTAAACCTAACGGCAAATGGGAGTATTACTATCCTCACGGGTCTGTTCTTAGACAGTGCACTTACGAATCGGGCAAGTTGGAAGGCAAATCATTGATGTATAGTGAGAATGGCAAATTGAGCGAGGAGTGTGGTTATAAAAACAACAAGCGCCATGGAACCCGAACTACTTATGACGCAAAAACAGGCGGCGTTGTATTAAAAGAGAAGTATGAGTATGGTCGCCTTGTAAAGGTGCTCGAAGGAAGTCCTGGCGGAGCCCCAATGCCTGAGGCGCCGGGTAAAAAGAAGTAAAACACTTATGGAGGAAGTCCATATATTTTTCCAAGGTCTTAAAATATTGTACCTTGTACCCGCACGTCTATATTTGCGAAATACGTGAGATGGATTTTAGTGTAATGACGAAAAATGAAATTATAACATGGGATGTTCAAGTTGTTCTTCAAATAATGGTTTACCAGGTGGATGTAAAAATAACGGCGCTTGCGGAACCTACGGATGCAATAAATTAGATGTTTTTGACTGGCTGGCAGGAATGGAAGTTCCTCTCGGACAAAAAGCATTTGATATTGTTGAAGTTCGTTTTAAAAACAGTAGAAAAGGATTCTATCGCAACACCAGCGGGTTGGAACTTTTTCCTGGAGATGTGGTAGCTGTAGAAGCCTCGCCTGGTCATGATATCGGCGTGGTTTCCATTGTCGGCGAATTGGTGCGAATGCAAATGAAACGCAAGGATGTCAAAGACAATTATGAGATAAAAAAGATCTTTAGAAAAGCCAAGCAAGAAGATATAGAGAAGTGGCAAGAAGCTCGTAAGCTCGAGCAAGACACGATGATGCGTGCTCGTACTATCGCCCGTTCACTCGATCTTCAAATGAAAATTAGCGATGTAGAATATCAAGGCGACAAAACAAAGGTCACCTTCTACTACACCGCAGATGATCGTGTAGATTTTCGTGAGCTGATAAAAAAATATGCTGAGGAGTTTCGTGTAAAAATCGAAATGAGGCAAATAGGCTATCGCGTAGAAGCAGGGCGTCTTGGAGGCATTGGATCATGTGGCCGCGAATTGTGTTGTTCGTCATGGCTTACCGATTTCAGAGCTGTATCTACCAGTGCTGCGCGTTACCAACAACTTTCATTGAATCCATCTAAACTTGCCGGCCAATGTGGTAAGTTGAAGTGTTGTCTCAACTATGAGTTGGATCAGTATGCAGAAGCGCTCAAAGACCTTCCAAGCACATCCGTTCGTCTGAAGCTTCCAAAAGGAATTGCATCGCATTTCAAAACAGATATTTTCAAGCGCACCTTGTACTATGTGTACGAAGGCCAGCCTGGTGAATCACCTTTCCCTCTTTCCGTGGATGCAGTGAAAGAGATTATCGAAATGAATAAAAAAGGTATCGCTATTGAAGATGTCGAAGACTTCATGGAAGAAGAGGTTGAAGTTGAAGAAACAGATTTTGCTCAAGTTGTTGGTCAAGATAGCTTGACCCGTTTTGATCAAAAGCGTAGAAGACCAAAAGGTAGAGGGAATCAGAATAGGAACAGGAACGAGAACAGGAACGAGAACAGGAACAAAGAACAAGGAACAAGGGAACAAGGGAATCAGAATAGGAACAAAGAACAGGGAACAAGGGAACAAGGGAATCAGAATAGGAACGAGAATAGGAACAAAGAACAGGGAACAAGGGAACAAGGGAATCAGAATAGGAACGAGAACAGGAATAAAGAACAGGGAACAAGGGAACAAGGGAATCAGAACAGGAACGAGAACAGGAACAAAGAACAAGGAACAAGGGAACAAGGAACAAGGGAACAAGGGCCAAAGGAGCAGGGGAATCAGAATAGAGGGCCGAGGAGGAATAACAACAATAGAAACCGCGGTCCGCGTAGAGATAAACCAACCAACCCTGGTGGAGGTCAGGCGCAATGAGGCTGAGTTTTTTATTTTATTTCATCCTAATTTCTACGTCCATCGTCTTGGTATCATGCGACGACAAAGTGGTGTTCGAAGAAAATACCAGCATTGAAAATGGTGTGTGGAGTTATAAAGACGGAAAGAGTTTTGAATTTGATATTCAAGACACGAATTCTTTATTCAATTTTTACGTAAACGTTCGCAATGGAGAGGAATACGCGTACAGCAATCTTTTCGTTTTTGTTGAAATGGAATTTCCCAATGGTAAAAAGAGCATTGACACACTGGAGTGCCCATTAGCAGATGCCTATGGAAACTGGTACGGCAGGGGACTAGGAAAAATATTTGACAATAGAATTTTATTTCGTGAGCGCAAACGCTTTCCTTTGTCAGGACATTATAAAGTTGGAATTTATCAGGCAATGCGCACCGACGATTTGCCGGGTATTCATGATGTCGGGTTTCGTCTCGCAAAATCCAATTAGATATAATGGGTTGTTAGCTCAGCTGGTTTAGAGCACTACGTCGACAACGTAGGGGTCGCTGGTTCGAACCCGGCACAACCCACTTTTTTCTTTTATACATTCGCTAAAAATATCCTTGTGCA
>CANGVZ010000162.1 GCA_947457285.1 Flavobacteriales bacterium
ATAGTATGAACAAAGTGAGCGTCCAACCTTTGATCCACGAGTGCAATGCGCTGAGCAACATCAGCATCATGGTGAAAAATAACAGCACGCTAGCTGCTGCGGGAATGATAAACAATTCATTAAAACGAAGATTGCCGATGATGAGGAATGATACGACAAGCACTAGCTCGAAGCGTGCCGCATTGATATGGTTTTGGGAAAAAACTTTTTCCAATACATCCTTATCATAATGCTGGCTCTCACGAGCACGCGATACTTGATGGATATTCGACATGTATGTTTCTACATGCCATTTAGCAGCCTCTCGTCTAAAGCGCAACCAACGCATCTTATGGTGCAACGGCGCGGATACGGGGGCTTTTTCACTTTCTACAAAACGACGCCCCGTTCCAAATGCCTTTGCATCCTTATTGGTCATCATAAAATAGAAGTAACTCATCAATTGAAATGTGATGATACCCGCAATAAACCCCAGAAGATTTTTAATGATTTTACCGGTAGAAAAATATTCGCTTTCGAACTGGAAATCCGCGCTACAGAAGCAGTAGGTGAGTACGAATATGCTTGGAATGACGAAATTATTCAGAGAAAATTTATGAAAAGGACGGCTCAAGGTGGCGATGAACGGAAAGCGATATCCGTGCATGATATAGGTGTATAAGTTGAACCCGGTGATAAAACCTCCCGTTGCAAAACCAACAATCGCGAAGGAAAGAAAATTGATTTTTCCTTGATACTCTGGAACCAGGAACTGTTGAGGAACGCCGAATCGGGGAGCGAATGCACCGAGAGCGAAGCCGAACAAGAGTACCCAAAGGAGTAGGAGGAAGTGGTTCTTTTTGACATGAAGCACCGAAAGTTGGAAGGGAAAGAAGTATCTAAAATTCTTCCAGGAGCGTTTATGTGGTGCTTTGTTTCGAACCATACCGCAAGCAAGATAGTTAATGTTGGAACGAAAAGAAGCAAATAAATGTTGCTTACATCAGTATATTTGCGCCCCCCATGGCAGTAGAGATTAAAAATAGAAAAGCCGCCTTTCGTTATTTTTTGTTGGACGAATTTGTTGCTGGTCTTTCACTTACCGGTTCGGAGATCAAGTCGATTCGAGCGGGCAAGGCGAATATTGCCGAGTCGTATTGTAAGATGCGCAACGGGGAATTGTTTGTCATCAACATGAACATCGCGCCTTACGCCAATGCGGGTTACGCGCAACATAAAGATCGACGCGAACGCAAGTTATTGTTGACAAAAACAGAGTTGAATAAAATCAATCGCAAACTCAAAGACACGGGTGTCACTGTCGTTCCGATTTTAGTTTTTATTAGTGAAAAAGGGTGGGCGAAGATGAAAATATCTTTGGCCAAAGGAAAGAATCACGGAGACAAGCGCGCCGATGTGAAGGAGAAAGATCTCCGTCGCGAAGCAGATCGCAGTTTGAAATAATCTATTCCCATGACGATATGTGTTTATTGTGCCTCGAGTGACGCTGTGCACGCAGATTACTTTAAGGATACCGAAGATTTTGCAAAAGCATTATGCGATGCGAATATCGGCGTGGTCTATGGCGGCGGCGGCAGTGGACTGATGGGACATCTTGCTACTATGATGTTGGCGCATGGAGGACGCGTGAAGGGCATCATGCCTCATTTCATGAAAGAGATTGAGTGGGCGCACAAGCAAGTGACCGAATGGAAATTCGTGGGTGACATGCACGAGCGCAAGCGTTCCTTCCTCGAACATGCAGATGCTGTAGTAGCGCTCCCAGGCGGCGTTGGCACATTTGAAGAATTGTTGGAAGTGATTACATGGAAAAAATTGGGTTTATTCACCAAGCCCATCGTGATTTTGAATACGAGAGGTTATTACAATCCCTTGTTGGAAATGTTAGACAAGTGCATCGCCGAAGGCTTTATGAGTCCCGTCCACGGCACGATGTACGAAGTGGCTTCCACGGCCGCCGACATCCTCCCCGCCATCACCCGCAGCCACCCCTGGAGTGCGGACGCGATAAAGTTTGCGAAGGGGTAAAGGCGAGGGGCGAGGGTGGGAATTAGAATGACTAATTCGCAATTCGCAAAGACTAATCCTCAATTCCTACTTCCCTCGTTCCCCGGCCAGCCCATGAATGGGCTGGCTATTGAAATCATTCCAATTTCCCAAATCTAAATTCCTTGTTCTTTTTCCCCTCGCATTCATCGTCAGGTTCAGACGGCATAAATGCCGTCTCTACTGGGGTCAGCTCTTGTTCCCCAAAAAATCCCTTGTTCCCAATTCCCCCTATTCCCTATTCCCTATTCCCTATTTCCTATTCCTACTCCTACTCCTACTCCTATTTCCTATGTTCCCCTCGCCTTTTCCACCCCTCTCTCCCGGCGTTGATAAGTAAGTCCTTTTCTTCTTGGGAGAGTTTTTTGACTTTGGGGCCGATGCGGGCGTCGGAGATGCTGACGGTGCGCGCCCAGTCTTTTTCCGTTAGCATATAGCGATTCATCGTTTCTTTGATCACATAGTAGAATGCAACGCTGAAGTCTCCAATGTCTTCGATAGGAATGTCCACCAATTCGCGGGTGGTGAGATCGTTAGCGATCTGTTCATCCTGATCGATGCGGAAACCTACAGTGCGATCGTTGGAGAAGGGGGGCTGGTCAAAAATGTAGATGGGAAAATTCGAAACGAAACCACCATCTACACAGACGTCATAATCAGGTTTCATTTCTTTTTTCTTATACGTCTTTCCTTCTTTGTCGATAATGATAGGTTCGAAATAATAGGGGATGGCCATGGACGCGCGAATGGCATCTGCAATGCGCATCTTCGGGTAGGTATAACTAGAAAAATAAAACGGTTCCTGCTTATTCAAACACATAGCCGTCACCACCAACTCCTTGTAGCGCGGGTCTTTTTGTGCGAGGGCATAAAGTTGTTCGAACGTGATGTCTGCGTTGCCGGTTTTCTTTTCAATGAGTTCTTCCAACCATTTCAAAAATGCATTGCCTTTGTAGTATCCAAAGCGGTTTTTTAATCTGCTGAATCCACCAATGAATATCCAACCTCCATCATTGAATTTGGCGAAATTGGTACCGCCGATGATTTCATAGATTTCTTGAGGGGAATATCCGATGCTTATAAGACCCGCGGTAATCGCACCTGATGAGGTGCCCGCAACCCGCTTCACACCCTGAAGTTCTCCCGTCTTTTCCATTTCCATCAACGCACCGCAATACGCGATACCGCGTATTCCCGCGCCTTCAAATACTAGATTTTCAATCTGCGCGGTCAATGGTATGCATCCGCAAAACAATAATGATAATAGTATGATTCGTATTTTCATAGTCTTGATAACAATTCTGAATTCTGAATTCTGAATTTGGAATTCGCAATTCGCAATTCGCAAATTGGAACCCTTGTTCCCAAAAATCCCTTGTTCCCTTGTTCCCATGTTCCCCCGTTCCCCCGTTCCCCTCGTTCCCCGGCCAGCCCATGAATGGGCAGGCTATTGAAATTATTCCAATTTCCAAAATCCAAATTCCTTGTTCTTTCCTTCCTTGTTCCTTGTTCTTTCCCTCCTTGTTCTTTGTTCCCTCGTTCCCCGGCCAGCCCATGAATGGGCAGGCTATTGAAATCATTCCAATTTTCCAAATCTAAATTCCTTGTTCTTTTTTCCCTCGCATACATCGTCAGGTTCAGACGGCATAAATGCCGTCTCTACTGGGGTCAGCTCTTGTTTTTTTTCGATAACTATTGGGACTTCCTATTCCCTATTCCCTATCTTCCTATCTTCCTATCTTCCAATCTCACCCTCCCTTTATCGACACAGTGATAGTTGGATTCAAAAACATCCGTAGGTAAGGCGGAGACGACTTGCTTTTTCGCGCTGTGGTGGTATTCGATGATGTAAGGGTGTTCGAGCAATAGTTGGATATTGTCTTTGTTGACGCCGCCGCCGGGGAGGATGATCACGTTGGCTTCGGCTGCTATCTCGGCCATCTCGTGCACCACGGCAATGCCGGTCATATCGAGTTTGGGGCGGCCGCCGCTGGTGAGCACACGCGCACATCCCAGTTCAATCACATCTTCAAGACTTGCAATGGGGTCAACGCATACATCGATGGCGCGGTGGAAGGTGACGGGCAAATCGCCCGCAGCGTCCACGATGCGCGTCATCTTGGCAATGTCCACACCGCCTTCGGGGGTGTTCACGCCGCATACAATGCCGGAGGCGCCTGCTTTCTTAAACCATTCGATGTCCGCGAGGATCACGTCCATTTCTTTTTCAGAATAAATAAAATCTCCTTCTCGTGGTCGGATCAAGACAAACAGCGGAAGGTCCACCGCTTTTTTTATTTCTAAAAATAAAGAAGGCGAGGGGGTGAGTCCGCCTGTGGATAGGGCGCAACAAACTTCCAATCGATCTGCTCCTCCGTCCTTGGCTTCGAGTGCGTCTTGTACTGTGGTGGCTATTACTTCTACCGTATGCTTCATGCTACGAATATAATGGTAAAAAAAAAGCCCCCGTTCCATCGGAACGGGGGCTTAAATCAGGCAAATCAACCTATATTCTTATTCAGCAACTGCTGTTTCAGTAGCAGCTCCGAAATATTTTTTCTCTTGAATGCGGCTCGCCTTACCTGTGCGCTTGCGCAAGTAGAAGATACGAGCACGACGTACACGACCACGCTTAGTAACAGTGATAGTGTCCAAAAATGGTGAAGCGAATGGAATGATACGCTCAACACCAACACCACCGCTCATCTTGCGAACTGTGAAAGTCTCGGTAGAACCAGTACCTCTGCGTTGAATTACAACACCAGCGAATACCTGTATACGCTCTTTGTTACCTTCTTTGATTTTATAGCTAACAGAGATTGAATCTCCGGCTTGAAATGCCGGCCATTCTTTTACCGGATTGATTTTCTTTTCGAGTTCCTTGATGCGATTCATGGCGCTATATTTTTAAATGTACTACGGTACGGATTTGGGGGTGCAAACATACGACTTTTCTTTTAATCCCAAAGGAATATTGGGAAAAAAATTATTGTGGTCGTTTGTGCTTCCATCTTTTGTGCGACCAAAGCCAGTATTCTGGGGCTTTTCGGATGTCTTGCTCCAGTCTGGTGTGCAATAATTGTGTTATCTCTCCGTTTGCGAACTCCCTCGGGTTTTCCGTGAGTAGTTCATAACGAATCTGATAATATCCGCGGCTCAATTTGTTCTGTTCCGCATATATAATAGGTAGGTTATAATCTTTGGCGTATTTCTCCGCTCCGTACAAAGCGCCGGTTTCTTGTCCCAAGAATGTCACCCATACACATTTCTTAGGATTGGCGGGCGATTGGTCGAATCCAAACACTACGGCAATGTTTTTATCATGTTCATTTTTAAAAAGCTCACCCGTATCGAGCGTGCGCACGAGTCGAAGACCAAACTTGCCGCGACTTTCCTTCATCTTTTGATCAAAATAATCATTGCGGAGTTTCTTGTAAAGTGCCACCACATTGTGATTCAGAGACATTGGCCCAGCCACGGCCCAGAATTCCCAGTTGGCATAATGACCGCCGCACAATAGTACGCTTTGCCCTTTTTCAGCATAACGATTCATCACCTCCGCGTCGATGGTCAACATGCGGCGCTGGGCAGAGGCTTTGCTGATGCTAAAATTCTTGACGCTCTCCACCACGATGTCGCAGAAGTGCTTGAAGAATTTCTTCATAATGGCATTCAGCTCCGCGTCACTCTTTTCAGGAAAACTATTTTTAA
>CANGVZ010000163.1 GCA_947457285.1 Flavobacteriales bacterium
ATTGTTGTCGATCAAAGCAGCGAGAAGATTGTTTGCTTTCTCCACTGCGGCAAAGTCGCCAGTAAAATGAAGATTGATATCTTCCATAGGCACGACTTGGGAATATCCGCCGCCGGCAGCACCACCCTTAATGCCAAATACAGGCCCGAGAGAAGGCTCACGTAAAACAACAGTAGCCTTTTTTCCTATTTTATTTAGTCCCTCTGTAAGACCAATGCTGGTAGTGGTCTTTCCTTCACCCGCAGGTGTGGGGGTGATGGCGCTAACGAGAATAAGCTTATTCTTTTTGATATTCTCTTCATTGATAAGATGAAGAGGTAATTTGGCTTTATACTTTCCGTAGTGTTCCAAATCATCCGTTGAGATTTTGAGTTTTTCGGCAATGACATTGATGTGCCGAATCTCACAATTCTGGGCAATTTCCAGATCAGAAGGAAATGACATATGGTTTCAAAATATTGGTTACGGGGCGAAATGTAATCAAATATTCAAAGAAAAGCGGAAGGTAGTGCCCTCGCCTACTTTGCTTTTTACAAAATATTCTGAATGATGCAAATCAAGGATGCTCTTCACAATGGCGAGTCCCAAGCCTGTTCCTTGTTGGGCCGTTTTTCCTTTATAAAATCTTTCGAATAAGTGAGGGATGTCGGCTTCAGGGATACCAGCTCCGGTGTCGCTGACACTCACCCAAACTTTTTCTCCTTCCTTCTTGATGCCCACCGTAATCTGATCACCAGATTTACAAAATTTCACAGCATTGCTTAAAAGATTTTGAATTGTGCGATCGATAAGAGCCAAATCTGCGTTGACACGAGGCATCGTGTCCTCAGAGTCTACTTTTATATTCACTCCTTTCTCCTGCGCTGCGAGTTTAAAATTATTGATCACATCGTAGGCCAACTCACGTACACAGAAGGATTCTAACTCCAACTTTCGCTCTTTACTTTCTAGTCGTGAAAGCTCAAACAACTCATCTACAAGGTATTTCAACTTCGCAGTGCTTTGAAGTGATGATTGTAGGTATTCTTGACGTGTTTGTTCGTCAAGTGAATCCTTCTTCATGATCATGGTTTCCAAGTATCCATGAATTCCAGCTAGTGGCGTGCGTAAATCGTGAGAGATATTCGCGAGTAATTCTTGTCTGAATTGTTCCAACTCCTGCTTTTGACGCTGCAATTTGTCTTGCTGTTTCAAAATACTTTTTACACTAAAAAACATGAGCGTTCCAATAATGAAAATAAAGACAAGCATGATGGCGATGTTTCTGTAAATCTGATCTTTTGCTTTGGCAAAAAAACTATCAAAGGTCTCTTCCACTTGCAATACGCCAACAGTTTCTCCTTTTTCATTCATCACTGGAGAAACAGCTCCGAGTCTTTTACCATCCTCTGATTCGTATAGACCGATCATTCCACCTTTTTTATAAATGCTATCCATGCCAGGACGATTGTTGAGTTCAAGGAGCCAACGTGTGTCGTCGGTCGAAATAGCTTGATAAAACTTTCCTGTTTCTGGTTTTCTGACTACCGTGAACATCTCGGAGGGTACCTTGGTCATGACCTTGGCCATGGTCATTTGGTCAAAAATGACCCGATAGGTTGAATCTGTCTTTACGCTATCTATGAGTTCAGAAGAAGGATAGCGCTCTATGAGATTCATATGTTCACTACCGCTAATCTTATAGGCCACGGCGTTGGCAATGCAGTCCAACTTGAAAAGTTCCTTTTCCTGATAAATGGCAAGCTGCGTCTGATAACTGTTTACCGTGATATAACTCGCAATCAAAATGATTGCAATCATCGTGTACGTAAGTACTCTATTGGATGAATTCGTTTTCATTAATCCGCGTCATTAAATCGATAACCCACACCCCACGTGGTGAGCACGTATTCCGGGTTGTGGACATCTGTTTCAATTTTCATTCTTAAACGATTGATATGGGTATTCACTGTGTGTTCGTACCCCTCAAAGTCATAGCCCCATATCTGATTCAGTAATTTCTTCCTGTCGTAAGTCACACCAGGATTGCTGGCCAGAAGATAAAGTAAATCAAATTCCTTAGGCGTTAAATCCAAACGCTCCCCCTTCAATGTCACTATTCTTTTCGCCTTATCTATCGACAGCTGCCTGAAGCTGATTACTGATTCGGTCTTTTCCTGAACTTCAACATCCGTTCTTCGAAATATTACTTTAACCCGAGCGATGAATTCTTTTATGCTAAATGGTTTAGTCATGTAGTCATCCGCCCCGAGCTCAAGCCCTGCCACTTTATCCATTTCCTCCCCTCTTGCCGTGAGCATTAGAATTGGAAAATTGATGCGCTCACTTCGCAGTACTCTGCACACTTCCATACCATTCGTTCCAGGAAGGTTGATATCAAGCACCAACAGATCGAAGGAATTTTTGAGACAATAGCTCAAGCCCTCAGTACCGTCCGAAAACCTCCTTACTTCACAATCCAAATCCTTTAGATGAATATCCAAGACATTGGAAATATCTTTATCATCCTCGATAATAATAACCTTCTTACTCATTTTCAATATCGCTGTGATAATTTTGTTACAAATTTGGCTCACCTTTGGGGTTGGTCCCACGGACCAGCCTGAGACAGTATCACAGATATTGATTCAGGATAAGTTTAGTTGTTAGTTAAATTAAACCCTCGAATCGTCGGGGGTTTATTTTTTATGTCACTTTTCCATGAATGGCGACAATATTCAATAAAAAGTAGCTTTCTTCGTGCAGTAAATTTAAAATATAATGAACATTCGATTTTTAAAGGCGGGGCTCGTTGCCCTTGTGTTAGGAGTTACCACCTCAGCGGTGGCTCAGAAAAAAGGAACTGAAGAACCAAAAGCGCCCGTTACCTTGCAATGGCAGCATGGTGACGCTGGTAGCGACAATATTATTGGCGTAAGCTCATTCAAAGCAATGAATGAGCTCCTTAAAGACAAAAAGCCAGCTCCGATAATTGTGGCCGTATTGGATAGCGGAACAGAAACCTTCCACCCTGACCTAAAGAGCAATCTATGGGTTAATACCGATGAAATCCCAGGTAATGGCATCGATGATGACAAGAATGGATACATTGACGACATGCATGGCTGGTCTTTCTTAGGCGGTAAAGATGGAGACGTGGGAGGAGACAATCTCGAATTTACAAGAATCTACAAAGGTTTGAAGGATAAATTCGAAGGCAAGGATGCCGCAAGCATCTCAAAAGAAGATAAAAAGGAATATGAGCGCTAACTCAAATTCAAATCAGGATATGAGGATCGCGTGAAAAAAGCGAAGGAAGAAAAAACTCAATTCGATCAGTTCTACCAAGTTTATTTAATGGCCGATGGAATGATGAAGGGCGCTACTGGTAAGGACACCTATACCGTAGAAGATCTCAAAGCATTGGAACCAAAAGATGAAATGACCGCGGGCTTCCGTGAAATGATGGTTCAAGTGTTGGAAGCAGGGTTGGTCGAACAGCTCGACGCTTGGAGAGAGCACGTTGAAGACCAAATGCAATATTCATACAACCGCGAACTTGACACACGTCAGATTGTGGGTGATAACTATGCAGACCCAAGAGAGCGTATTTATGGCAACAATCACATCGACGGTCCCAAGGCAGAGCATGGTACGCACGTTGCGGGAATTATCGGCGCAACACACAATGAATTTGGTATTAACGGTATTTCAAGCACAGCCAAATTGATGATCGTTAGATGCGTTCCAGGTGGTGATGAGCGTGACAAGGATGTTGCAAACGCCATTCGCTATGCCGTTGACAACGGTGCGAAAATTATCAATATGTCATTCGGAAAATCATATTCTCCGAATAAAGACGTGGTGGATGAAGCTGTAAGATATGCAGAAAGCAAGGGTGTATTGTTGATTCACGCAGCAGGAAACGACAGCAAGAACATTGACAAGGCCGATAATTTCCCCAATAAAAAATATTTGGATGGAAAATTATGTTCAACCTGGTTGGAAGTCGGCGCAAGTGGTTCAAGTAAAGAAGCATTGGTAGCGCCATTCAGCAATTATGGCAAAAAGAGTGTAGATGTATTTGCACCGGGAGTAGAAGTATATAGCACCATGACAGGTGATTCTTATAAAAAAGAAAGTGGAACTTCAATGGCCGCTCCTGTGACTGCAGGTGTAGCTGCCGCATTGTGGTCATATTATCCTAATCTCACTGCACAACAAGTGAAAGAGATTATTATGAAGTCGGCAGTGCCCTACAAAAAACTGAAAGTAACACTACCAGGAAGTGAAACTGAAGAAAAGCCTGAAGGAAAGAAAATCGCCTTTGGAAGTCTAAGCAAAACAGGCGCCGTCGTCAATCTCTACCAGGCATTATTGATGGCGGAGAAAATGAAATAGAACGAGAACAAGAACAAGAACAAGAACGAGAACAAGAACGAGATTCAGAATTCAGAATTCAGAATTCAGAATTCAGAATTCAAAACGGAGAGAATTCTACTTCGTTGCCTTCTTGTAGTATCGGATATAATCGATGTCCATTGAGATTGGGAAGAGGCTGGGGTTGTCGGGGCCATCGGGAGTTTTCTTGACGCTGACATTTGAAATAATTTGCATTGGATCCCGCGGGAATGGAGTTTCTTCCAGTTTCGCGGGATTCTTCCTTTTCACATAATCCTCGCACACCTTTCCCACACCTCGCATTCCTTTGTAACGATACATTGTTCTTCGTAATTTTCCATCTACCCACCACTCTATTTTACATTCATCCCACACACAAGTGAATGTATGAAAGCCCTCACTCATATCCTCTCCGAGATATCCTTCGATGCTCATGCGACCTTTATAATGGGCCGTCATATTGTGCCATTTGCATAGGCGGGCTTCACTGTACATCATCTTCAATGGCCCTTTTACATCCCAATATTCAAAGACATCAATTTCATTATTCACACCATCCTTTTCGCCGTACATCCAGAAAGCCGAGTTGAGACCTTTTGATTTCGGTAAGCGACAACGTATCTCATACATACCAAAATCAAAACTCTTTTTGGACATGATTTCACCGCTGGAATGTGTGTGATTGCCTTTCATCTCTTTCATACCATCTTTGATCCATATCGCAAAGGGGCGGTTGAACATCGTATCATTTTTGAGAACAAGGCGACACATACCCTGACTAACTTCAACATTATCTTTTGAATACCACACATAGTTCGAACCTTGCATTGGATCGCGCGGAATACCCTCGATTACATGCCATTTAGACTCATCGATTTTATCACCATTGAAATCGTCGCCAAAAGTGAGTACCCAGCGCTCGTCCTCTCCCGCCGAACTTTTTCTAACAATAGTATCCTGCCCCAAAGTCAGAAGCGGCAGCATTAAAATGGAAAGTAGTAATGATCTCATGGAAACAAAGATAGGGAAACTAGCGACGAAGCGACGGAGCGACGAAGCGACTAGCGACTAGTGACTAACGACTAACGACTAGCGACTAACGACTAGCGACTAGCGACTAGTGACTAACGACTAGTGACTAGTATCTAGTATCTAAAAAAGTTTATGGTCGATTCTAGGATATACGCTAAATTGGTATATTTGTGCTAAATTTATATATCTTTGAATAATGGATGATATAAAATGCCCAAAATGTGAGTCCTATCGCGTGATAAAAAGCGGGATAATTAAGGATCGACAGCGATATAATTGCAAGAACTGCAACTACTTCTTTACGGTTGAAAAACTCGGAAAGCGCATCGACTCCTACTACGTG
>CANGVZ010000164.1 GCA_947457285.1 Flavobacteriales bacterium
CAGAATTTCGAAGCAGAAATCAAGTTTACTACTTCTATCCGTTGGAAAATAAACCAGACAGTGTAACTTCGTTGATACCGTAAGTTTTCCTTGGTTTCAGATACTTGAAACCCCGAAGACACGCTACTTCTCTTTCAGCAAAGGTCCAGCGTCTGGTGTTTACTAATAATTGAATACCATGAAATACATATTTCTTATTTGTTTTGCAGTTATACTTAATCTATCCTGTAAAGAAGTGTCTGAGCAAGGCGATGAACCACTTTGCAGTTCTCGATCGGTCAACTCTAGTAATGCCTTAAGATTAGGTGGTTTCTACTTTTCCACTTCTAGCCTCAGCCCCGGAAGAGCTTTTATTTACATTTTAAATTCCAATGGAACCTTAGGAAATACAAGTATGGGCCTACCGTTGTCTAATGCTCAATCTAATTTTAGCTCCTCCTCATTTTTAAACTATATCTCGGATAATAAAAGTTACTGGGGTGTTTATCATATTGAAAGCTCTAGTATTTACATCGATACTTGGCACGCCAGCAGTAATGGTAAGGACTATGGTTATCGTTGGACGGGTGAAATATTATCGGACACAAGTTTTAGAATATTAAGTAGTCAACTTTGTAACGGTTCTGAATTTAGAAGTGAAGATGAGGTCTATTATTTTTATCCATTGGAAAATAAACCAGACAGTGTGACTTCGCTGATTCCCTAATTTCTTTTCTTTCGAGACACCGATTATCTGTTTCGATAATCGAACAATAATAGCAAATTTATGAATACCGTCCAATTCATCAGTTGCATTTATACTTTACTATCTTTGTAAGTATGAAGACTCGTATTCTTTCTATTGCACTCATCGGTATATTCACTTTATGCGCTCAATATGCGATTGCTATGCGCGCTTATTTCGACTACCGCGTTTTCGACATCCCCGGACAAGGTCCATTTGTTGAGGTAGTATTGTCATTTGACGGACAAACTTTCGAAACGAGTTTGAACGAAGCAGGGACGTACAATGCGAATGTCGGACTCAGCATCATCATTACTCAAAACGATAAGGTAATCGATTTTCGTAAAGCCGTGGTAGAAGGGCCATCACTGCTCAAAGGTGAAACTTCTGACTTTATGAGCCTTGAAAGATTTGTACTCCCTAATGGCAACTATGACGTTGAAATAGAAATCACTGATTTGAATAATCTAGGAGAAGAACCCGTAAAAATGGTTGCGCCCATTAAAATTGACAATCTCAAAGAGGGCTCTTTCTTTTCAGATATTCAATTTGTAAGCGCCTATTCTGTCACCACAGAAATCAATGCCTTTTCTAAAAGTGGCTACGATCTAATTCCATATATCTCCTCTTATTTCCCCAGTAATATCAATGAACTTATGATTTATACGGAAATATATAATTTGGATAAAGTACTGGGAAGCGATGAGCCTCTCGCCTTTGTCATTTCCGTTAGACAAATCAATAATACCGAAATAAAAGATATAAGTCGAATTAAGAGAATTACCGCCAAATCAGTGACACCTCAGCTTCACACCATTGATATTCGAAATCTTCCTACTGGCGAGTATAAAATCCTATTAGAAGCGCGCGATCGAAACAATTCATTGATTGCGATGAAAGAAAGATTTTTTAGCCGCAACCTCGTTAAGGAAGTGCCCGTCGAAGAAAGACAAGTAGACAACAATCAACTGGCACAATCCTTTGCCGCGCGCTTTACCAATGCTGATACTTTGAGAAAAGTCATCTTCTCGCTCAATCCTATTGCACAAAGCCAAGAACGCAATACCATCAACAATACAATGCCTATCTCAAGTTTGCAAGAAATGCAAAGCTTCTTTTATTCCTTCTGGTATAAGAGGAATCAATCGAATCCAGAATCTGCGTGGCTCGAGTATAAGGAGAAGTTGAAAATGGTGGATGACAATTTTGGAACTCGAATTAAAGAAGGTTGGCAAACCGATAGAGGCCGCGTTTATCTCCAATACGGCGCGCCCAACACGCGCATTGAGCGCCCCCATGACCCTGATTACTGGCCTTTTGAGATATGGCACTACTATGAAACCAATGATAAACTCCACGACAGGAGATTCTTATTTTACAACACAAATCTTGGTCAAGACTATGAATTATTGCATAGCGATGTGCCTCAAGAACCTAAGAATATGGACTGGCCAAGCCTTGTAAGACAGCGCGCCATGAATACCCCTGGTCAAGTTGGTAGAAACTCTAATTTACAAGATCGAAATAATTTTAGTGGAGATGAACTTCAAGATTTGTGGTATAATCCCTACTAAGCACTATTTTCGCGCCTCTAATACCACGGCGTGAAACACGTAGCGATAGCAATACTCAATTGGAATGGCATCCGCTTCCTGAAAGAATTTCTTCCGGGAGTGGTAGCCCATAGTATTGAAGACGCTGATATCTACGTTATTGACAACGCATCCTCCGACGAATCGATTGCATTCATTCAAACAGAATTTCCTGAAGTTAAGATCATTCAACTTGATAAAAACTATGGATTCGCTGGTGGGTATAACCATGGATTGCGCGCTATACCTAATGAATGGGTGGTACTGCTCAATTCTGATGTTGAAGTAACTCCCAACTGGATCAAACCAGTGATGGAATATCTTGCATCCGAACCCTTGATGGTGGCTTGTCAACCGAAAATCCTGGATTATCATCGACGTGATTACTTCGAATATGCAGGCGCAGCTGGTGGCTTTATTGACAAAGATGGCTTTGCTTTCTGCGCAGGACGAATCTTCTATGAATTTGACAAAAACGATAATGAACAGTTTTTTGAAAATGAAGAAGTATTCTGGGCCAGTGGTGCAGCCATGTTTATCAAACGCTCGGCTTACTTCGAAGTGGACGGACTCGACGAAGACTTTTTCGCCCACATGGAAGAAATTGATCTCTGCTGGAGATTGAAGAACCGAGGCTACAAAGTTGGCGCATGCCGAAAAAGCGAAGTTTATCATTATGGCGGAGGCACCCTCGACCGAATGAATCCGTATAAAACATTCCTAAATTTTAGGAATAACTTATATCTTATTCTAAAAAATTATAGAAATGGGAATACGGGAATTAAGTTATTTAGAAGAATGTTGCTCGATGGTGTCGCTGGAGTTAGATTTTTAACGGAAGGAAATTTCTCTTATTTCATCGCTGTTATAAAGGCTCACTTTAGTTTTTACGGATCATTTTTTAAAATGCTTTCTAAAAGAAAAAAAGAAAAAAGCTGCGATCGCAATGTGAATCTTTCAGGCATGTATAACGAAAGCATAATCAAAGCATTTTTTCTGCATAAGAAACATTTTTATCGTCAATTGAATCGCTCTTCATTTGTCAAATAATTCGCACGTCGCGAGTTGATTGACATGAGTGAAAGCATATGACGAGAACATGGTTGCGAGCGCCTTTCCTTCGCATTGGTTTGCCTTTTATGACAGGGGTTATTATGGCTTTTTTGCTGGGGGCCTTGCCAGTGGTCTCGTCATTTTCCATGATATTATGTATTGTAATCTTTCTCTTTATTCGGAATAATTCCAATCCACAAGTAAGACATCTCGTGGGAATCTTTGTGGTAGTATTTATGATCAGCTGTGGTTTCTGGATTGCATCAATCACTGCCCCCCAAATCCATCCACTCCATTACGAGCGCATTGAAAATCAAAACGAACTCTACATTATTAAAATCATCGACTTTCCGAAAGTCAAAGAGCACTACGTATCCGCCACTGCGGAGATTATTTATGCTGGAGATAGCTCAGGAGTGCTTTCTCCTGGCAATGGCACCATTATGATTCAGTTCTTTCGCGATTCATTGGCCAGACAACTAATGACAGATCAACTATTACTCGTCCATAGCAAACTGCAAACACCAGATCCACCCGTATTTCCCGAGGCCTTTGATTATTCAGAATATTTGAAACAAAAGGGGATATATAAAATTCTACGCCCCAAAATGGACGATTGGAAATACTGGAAGAAAGAACGAGAAACTACAACTAAAGGAGATTTGATTTATCTACGTGAGGCCTTGATTCGCAAATTAGATGCTTATGACTTGTCAAAGGAAACCAGAGGTATTGTAGAGGCGCTGGTGTGGGGAAAAACAGACGATATGGATCGCGAGCAAATTGCGGAATACAGCAAGACAGGAGTAGTGCATATTCTCGCCGTTTCCGGGATGCACGTGGGATTAATTTATACTCTCACCCGCCCGTTGACAAGTCGTATGCGGGGTCGCAGAACAGCAGCATTAAGATTTTTAATACCAGCAATCATTCTTTGGTTGTACGCAGCCATCACAGGCTTCTCCCCTAGCGTATCAAGGGCGGCAGTGATGCTCACACTCGTAATCATCGCCGAACAATTCGATCAACCGCACGAATCGCTCAATACGCTCATGGCATCGGCAATCTTTTTGCTCATTTATGACCCTTCAATGGTGCAAAGTCTGGGGTTTCAACTCTCCTATCTTGCGGTAATTGGAATCATGACATTGCAAACACCCATCAAAAAGATATTTAGGTTTAGAGTAAAAATGCTGCAACAACTCTGGGAATTATGCGCCGTATCTATTGCCGCACAGATTGCTACCTTGCCCATTTGTCTTTATTATTTTCATCAATTCCCAACCTATTTTCTAATTGCAAATATTATTGCTGTACCGTTGTCCAGTGCTGCACTATATACAGGCCTTGCATTCTTTTCGCTGCATTGGTGGAGCCCCGCAGCCTATCTCGCTATGAACATAACAGATACTATTATTCGAATGATGAATGCGATTATCCATGAAATTGCATCTTGGCCAAATGCACTTATCACACGCATTTCGATCAATGCATTTGAAGCAACTGTGCTTTTTCTCCTAATCATTTTTTGTTATTATCTGGCCCAATACCGACAATACCAGCTAAAAGTCTCTATTATCGGACTTATTTGCTTTTTTACAATATCTCAAGAAGTCAAAGGCATGGTCCTCAATCAACAACGGGAAGTCAATTTGTATAAGTGGAAGAAAAAAGACGTAATCTGCATCTTGGATGGCAATGAAGCCGTTGTCGTATGTGCACCCGGGATCGATAGCCTTAATACTCAAAAAATACTCGGACAAATGGAAAACCACTTTACTTCACACGGCATCGACAACGTTCGGTTGGAAATGATTGATGGCAAGGCAGATGTTCTAATTCATAAAAAAATAGAACCCAAAGTCCTATCCAATTTGAAAACTCAGGAATAATAATACCTTTGAATCATGAATTTGGAAAAAATCAAGGTAGTTGAGTGCCCGCGCGACGCCATGCAAGGCATGAAAACATTCGTGCCTACACAGACAAAAATCGACCACATCAACCAACTTCTCAAAGTAGGTTTTGACACCATAGATTTTGGAAGTTTTGTTAGTGAAAAAGCCATTCCTCAAATGCGCGATACGCGTGAAGTTTTGGCTGGTCTTGATTTGTCAAACACAAAGAGCAAACTCTTGGCGATTATTGCTAACGTGCGTGGAGCAGAAGATGCCTGCGCTTACGAAGAAATTCGATACCTCGGCTTTCCTTTTTCTATCTCCGAAACTTTTCAAATGCGTAATACCAATAGCACCATCGAACAAAGTTTAGAACGTGTTGCCGAGATTCAGGAATTATGCATTCGCAATAAAAAAGAATTGGTAATTTACGTTTCGATGGGGTTTGGCAATCCCTATGGGGACCTCTATTCTC
>CANGVZ010000165.1 GCA_947457285.1 Flavobacteriales bacterium
ATTGGCTTGGAAAACACAATGAGCGCTTTTCCAAATCCCGCCTCAGATTATGTGACTATTCAATTCGAAAACGCAGTGTCAAATTCCCTTCGTGATAAAATGCAAGAAGGCGAACTCGTCCTCTTCGATATGCAAGGCCGCGAAGTGTACCGAACGAACACTCGGTCGGTAGGTTCTGGCGGACAAATGACGATAGCCATCCAACACCTCCCCGCCGGCCTCTACACCGCACAGTGGGTAAGTGGAAACCAATGGTTGGATAGTATACAGATACTAGTGACTAACGACTAGATACTAGTTACTAGTTACTAGCGACTAAGCGACTTTTGGCCTATTCTTGTGAAGTGGTCGCTCAGTAAATTAGTCGCTCCGTCACTAGTCGCTTCGTCACTAGTCGCTCCGTCGCTAGTCGCTCCGTCACTAGTCGTTAGTCACTAGTCACTAGTCTCTTTTCCCGATTTCCTCCAGCTTTTGGATGATGGCTTCGGGTTCGTGCATCGTTACGAGGGCCATGCGGTCTTCTTTGAAATTGTTGAGGCCTTTGAAATAGTTGCTGTAATGCCTGCGCATCTCGAGTACTCCGAGTTTTTCTCCTTTCCATTTGATTGAAAATTCAAAGTGCTTTCGAGCCGCGGCAGCTCTTTCTACCAAAGTAGGTGGAGGCAATTTTTCTCCCGTCTTCAAATAATGTTTGATTTCATTGAAGATCCACGGATAGCCAATACTGGCGCGCCCAATCATGATTCCATCCACGCCGTATTTATTTTTATACTCCAATGCTTTTTCCGGCGAATCAATATCGCCATTGCCGAAGATGGGGATTTTGACACGCGGATTTTCTTTCACTTTTGCAATCAATGTCCAGTCGGCAGAACCCTTGTACATCTGTACGCGCGTGCGTCCGTGGATGGTGAGTGCTTTGATGCCAATGTCTTGAAGACGTTCTGCTACTTCAAGTATGTTTTTGCTTTGATCGTCCCATCCGAGGCGGGTTTTCACGGTCACGGGTAGGGAAGTGGCGTCGACCACGGCTTTGGTCATACGCACCATTTTATCAATGTCTTTGAGAATGCCGGCACCTGCGCCTTTACACGCCACTTTCATCACGGGACAGCCGTAGTTGATGTCGAGCAAATCGGGATTCACGCGCTCAATGATTTTGGCGCATTGTTCCATCGTCGCGATTTCACTGCCGAAGATCTGCACGCCAATCGGACGCTCGTATTCGAAAATGTCGAGCTTCATCACGCTCTTGGTGGCGTCGCGAATGAGTCCTTCGCTGCTGATGAATTCGGTGTACATCATATCCGCGCCGTTCTCTTTACAGAGCATTCGAAACGGCGGATCGCTCACGTCTTCCATTGGTGCGAGCAACAATGGGAAGTCGGGCAATTCTATTTTATCTCCAATTTTTATCATGATTCATTTTGAAAAGTCATCTTCAAAACGCATTTTTTTCACCAACGGTTTTATTTTTTGATGATTTCTTTTCGAGCACAAAGGTAGTTAGCTTCCTTTGTACCATGAAAAATCCCTTTTTTCAAGAAATGTCCCCCGGACTTCGCGCAGTATTGTTCGGGTCATTTATCCTTGTGTGCGCGGGTATCGGCGCGATGGCAGCCATAGCGCTGGCGATAGCCAACGGTTTCAGCGTGGCCAGTGTACAGGACCTGGTCACCAATCCGGGCATCGAACATATTGAGCTGCTCAAATGGATGAACAACCTATCACAGGTTTCAACTTTTTTGTTGCCTGTGGGCCTTTATCTCTTCATTTTCGGCGCGCCGAATGCTTTTCGCGCAAACATGCCCCCCACATTTTTCATGGTATTATTGGGCATTCTTTGGATGGCGTTGTCTGGCGGAGTGATTGATTTGAGTGCCCAGCTCAACAGGATGCTCATTCCAGAAGGTAGCGCACTCGAGGCGTGGCTCAAGCCTACGGAGGAGAAAGCAGAACAGTTGACCTACATGATTTTGAACTATAGTGGCGTGGGCTCGTTGATTAGCACCATTTTCTGTATCGCCATCATTCCTGCTATTTGCGAAGAATTGGCCTTCCGAGGCGTATTGCAGCCGCTTTTGATCGGTGCCACCAAGAATATTCACCTAGGTGTATGGATCAGTGCCATAATCTTTAGTTTTTTCCATTTTCAGTTCTACGGGTTTCTACCTCGGATGATTCTCGGGGCGATGCTGGGGTATTTATTTATCTGGAGCGGCAGCCTTTGGGTCAGCGTATTGGCGCACCTTGCCAACAATGCATTGGCTATTGTATTGTTTCACTACAACGGCATGAGTCTTACAGCGCCGGAAGATGATTTTCAAAATAGTATTTTGTTCTACACCGTTTCGGTAGCGCTATTCGTGACTGTTCTGCTGATTTTGAGGTCAAAACGTATCCCAGAATCGGGTTGGCTGATAGAATCTTAAGAAAAAAAGACTATATTTGCGGCCCTTAAAACAGGGCACCATGAACGACATGTTCAAAATATTAGCAGGTTCCGCTTCCACCTACATGGGTGAAGGAGTGGCTGCGGCGATGGATACCACTTTGGGTAATGTCATCCTACAACGCTTTAGCGACGGGGAGTTTCAACCAAGCATCGAAGAAACGGTGCGCGGTAAAGACGTGATTATCGTGCAATCTACATTCCCGCCAACTGATAATCTTTTTGAATTGCTTCTTCTGATCGACGCCGCCAAACGCGCGTCAGCAAAGAGAATCATCGCTGTGATGCCTTATTTTGGTTTTGCTCGCCAAGACCGCAAAGACAAGCCACGTGTGGCCATCGGAGCGAAATTGGTGGCCAACTTGCTTACGGCGGCTGGCGTGAATCGCGTGATTACCATGGACCTCCATGCTGAACAGATTCAAGGATTTTTTGAAGTGCCCGTAGATCATTTGTACGCAAGCACCATTTTCATCCCACATCTCGAAGCGATGAATATTCCTGATTTGGTGATTGCTGCTCCTGACACCGGTGGTACTAAGCGCGCCAATGCCTATGCGAAAATTTTGGGAGTCGACCTCGCGATCTGTTACAAGCAGCGTAAGGTGGCCAATAAAGTAGACAGCATGACGGTGATTGGTGACGTGCAAGGAAAAAATGTAGTGCTCATCGACGATATGGTGGACACCGCAGGTACCTTGTGCAAGGCGGCGGAGATGATGCTGGAAAATGGAGCATTGAGTGTGAGAGCAATTTGTACGCATGCCGTATTGAGCGGTCAAGCGTATGAGCGCATTGAAAATTCTGTTTTGAAAGAGTTGATCGTTACCGATTCAATTCCTTTGAAAGAAGGCGTTCCAACAAGCAAGATTCAAGTATTGGGTGTATCGAAGTTGTTTGCAGATGTATTGCACAACTTGTTAGAGAATAAGAGTATTAGTTCGCATTTTATAATTTCATAAATACAATAAAACAATGAAGCAAATTAGTTTGAGCGGTTCTCTTCGCGAGGACGTAGGGAGACAAAATGCCAATGAACTGCGCAGATCTGGGCGCGTTCCTGGGGTACTTTACGGTGGTGAAACTCGTGTTCACTTCAGTGTTGACTCAATGGATCTCAGCAAGATCATGCGTCAGCCTGAAACTTTCCAAATCAATTTGGAAGTTGCTGGTAAGGTTTATCAAACCGTGATTCAAGAAACACAAGCACATCCAGTATCTGACAAGATCGTACACATCGACTTGTTGGAGTTGATTCCTGGTAAGGAAATCAAGACTGCTCTTCCAGTGCGTGTTACAGGAAGTTCAGAAGGTGTGAAGGCCGGTGGTAAGTTGGTTCAAAACTACCGCAAGATGCGTATCATCGGTAAGCCAGAGGATCTTCCAGAGGCTATCGTGGTTGATATCACTCCACTTCAAATCGGTGACTTGATCCGTGTTCGTGAAGTAGCTGTTCCTGGTTGCCGCTTTGCTGAAGCTGAAGCTTCTGCAGTAGTAGCAGTTCAAGCTACTCGTGCGTCTATCGCTGCCAACCAGGCATCTGAAGACGACGGTAAGAAGAAGAAGAAATAATTTTTTTTCGAATAATGAAAAGCCCTCTGGACTCCAGGGGGCTTTTTCTTTTTAGTGATTAATATTGTAGCATGAAATTTCTAATTGTTGGATTGGGAAATATTGGTTCGGAGTACGAGCATACGCGTCATAACATCGGGTTTAAGGTGGTGGAAAAATTGGCGCAAGACGCCGGTGTTTCCTTTACTACAGGCCGTTATGCTGCAGTAGCGGAGATGAAGAATAAAGGAAAGACGCTCATTCTCGTCAAGCCATCCACGTATATGAATCTCAGCGGCAATGCGGTGCGCTATTGGATGCAGGAAGAAAAAATTTCTATTGAAAACATCATGGTCATCACTGATGATTTGGCGCTTCCATTCGGCAAGCTACGTATGCGCGGCAAAGGCAGTGATGGCGGCCACAACGGACTCAAGCACATTCAACAAATTCTCGGCACCGATGCTTATCCTAGATTGCGATTTGGTGTGGGCGCTGAGTTCAGCAAAGGACAACAAGTGGACTACGTGCTCGGAGAATGGAATGATGATGAAAAGAAAACCTTGCAAGAACGGATTGAGGCCGCTGCCAAGGGCATTCTAAGCTTCGCCCACATTGGGCTCGAGCGCACCATGAACGCGGTCAACACCAAGTGATTTTATCTCGATTTTGTTTTTGAAAAACCGTATTTACCGATGCGGATTTTGAATCGCTTTTTGCGCTCTGATTTCTGCGTTTCTAAATCAACTTTGTCACCAATGGAGCCAGGCTTTGCAAATTCTTTTTTCAAGAGCTCTGTTGCAAAGTCGGATTGCGGATAATCTTTATCGCCCCAAACTTTTTCTTTTGCCTTCGCCTTCGCGAACTCCCAGAGATTCGCATAGGAAGTTGAATTGCCCGATTGCGCAGTATACGCAAGCGCATTTGGTTCCTTATTCACATCTACCACTTTAGGAAGAGTAGTTTCAAGTGGAGTAGTGGTATTTTTTTCAGAGGCAGGATTCGTTGTTTGTTGCGCTACATCTTCCTCTTGTGATTGCATAATTTCACTAGGCATGAGTGGCAATGGCTGCTCTTCTTGTTTTGGAGCGTCAATATCTTGGCGCTCGTCAGAAGGCATGGGATCAGGAGGAATTACGCCATTTTCGGCCACTTCACCTTGATCGGGAGCAGCATCGAATGATTTGATGTATTTGGGTAGAATGATGTTTGACTTTTCATTTTCCTGCACCTCTTCATTGCTATTGGGGGCAGTGCTATTTGGCGTGTTTGAATCATCCTTTTTATCGGGTTGGTTGATAGGACGTTCATCATTGATCGCACCGTCGGCCATTGAAGAGTTGGTGGGTGCTTGAATGTTGAACCACACCAATGCGGCGATAGCGGCTGCCGCTGCGCTGTATGAGAATACGCGCCTCATCGATACCACGCGGCCACCTTGTGCAGCGGGAGCGATGCTTGCCATTACTGCTTCTTTGCGCTTGAGCGAAGCTTTGTCTTCGAAAATAATGGTTGGTGCAATCAATTTGGGCAGCGCACCAATGCATGAAGTGTTGTGGAAAGCGGCCACAGAAGGCTTTTGGTAGCGACGTGCGCCCCAGCCCGGAAGGAGGTTCCAGTGAATGCTCGCCAATTGACGACGCAATTCTTCTTTAGCAGCAAACTCTATAAAAGGCGCTTCCAATCGTGGCAGGCGCACAGGTTTCAATTGATCCTGAGGAATGACATGTGCCACGG
>CANGVZ010000166.1 GCA_947457285.1 Flavobacteriales bacterium
AGGAAAACGACGAATTCTAATATTACTCCACGATAGGAATCAATCCCCGAAGCCCCATATCCACTACTTGTTCAAATTCGGGCTCGAAAACACCATTACCGTTCGTGTCTACCCATTCAAAACTTTGATTCGAAGAGAGGGAAAGCGTAACTACAATATCCTGTGTCTCATTTCCTGTTATAATAAGCGGCTCTGCAAAACTTCCCGTAACCACACAAGAACCCGCCGGAATTGGGCTAGTAGAGGCTAATGGATTAGGAACAGTTGTCGCCCCTTGCGGACTTTGCCCCTCGAAAGTTTCAGTAACGAAAGGTGTAAATACTTCCATTCCCCAATAGCCTTGAAGCTTGTCATCATTTACTGTGATACTCTGGGTATTGACCAGATAAGAGCCTATGTAGGTATTGTATCCTACAAAGCTGGCCAAACGACCAGTTAAATTGAAGGTCTGATACCGAAAATCGATATCATAATTTTGATAGGCCAATGATACGCGCATCCACTCATAAGAATCAGGAGTAATCTGCGAAAGCGGGATTTCGATAAAAACTTCATCCTCACTTACGATGATGGCTTGGCTGAAATCTATCGCTGTGGCGCCTCCCTCATTTGTTTCCGCCGCCGTATACAAAATCTCTCCCCCCCCCAGTGGAACCAATGGACCATTAGTCATTTCAATATAATGCGCACTGATCTTCTTGAAATCTGGCGACTGCGCAGCATGACCCGCTGGAATCGTAGAGGGATTCCCAAGATTATCAAGCCTTACCTGATTCTCATCAAAGCGAAACTTAAATATCAATTTCGGGCCGGTAGGTGAAGCAGGTGGGGGCGTGGTAGCTTCATCTTCGTCCTTTTTGCAACCTACAGCTATTAAAATAAAAAATAGCAAAATCAAACGTGTGCTCATATTTCAAAAATAATCAATTATTCAAAATACTCCCAGGCAGTTCTATAAGCTCCTCTCTTTTCCATGTAAGTAATAAAATCACTGTAAAATTTATCCGATGCGAGCGTGGCGCTATCCCCAAACACAACAAGTTTTTTCTTAGCCCTTGTCAAGGCAACATTCAGCCTTCGATAATCCTTTAAAAATCCTATCTCACCGCTGTCGTTGCTGCGCACAAGACTAATCAGCACAACATCCCTTTCCTGACCCTGAAAAGAATCAATCGTATTGACAACGATTCTCTGATCATCGGCAAAAATATCATCCAAAATATCAATTTGAGCGCGATAAGGTGAAATCACTGCAATACTATTTTCTTCCGAAATGCCCGTCAATTCGCGCTCTAGATACCTTCTTATCAATTGTGCTTCTTCTGGATTTGCCCTCGAATCGCCATCCTCACCCTCTCGCTCATTATAACCACATCCCGCAGTATCGATATACTCTGCCGCAAGGCTGTGACCAACCAGTAATCGTTCGCTGACCGAAACGTGCGCCTCCAATTGATTATTATAAAACTTCTCATTCGAAAAGCCCATAATATCCTTATGCATCCGGTATTGAACCTTTAGTAAAGCTACCTTTTCATGCCTCTGAATACCTTTTTCCAAAAGCGTTTTCGAAAGTCCCAATCGATCAGCTTCATGACTCTTTACCGTGGGTGGCAACTGAAATGGATCTCCTGCCATCACCACCTTCTCGGCTCTAAGTATGGGCACCCAGCAAGCAGGCTCAAGCGCCTGTCCCGCTTCATCAATGACAACAACATCAAATCTTCGATTTCGTATATACTCATTCGTTGAACCAATAAGCGTGCAAGCCACGACTTGAGCATTATCAATAATCTTGTCTACAATGTAGGTTTCTAGTTCGCGAGCCTCCTTATTGATATTCTTAGCTTCCTGAAATAGTAATTTCCTCTGCTCCGCCTCCTCTCGTCCAAAGCTTCGCTTGTATTTACCTCCCATTTTACGAAGTTCAACTGCACGCTTCTTCAGATCTTTTATCTTTTTAAAATCCCTATCTGCGGATAGCAACACATCCATAGTACGCGCAGAATTATCTTCATCAATCTTAGCTAAGTTTCCAATTCTCACCACGTTCACCCCCCGAGCAGCCAAACTTCGGGTAAGATGATCTACTGCTGCATTACTCGCGGCAGTAACCATTATTTTTTTTCCATCCTTAATTATCTCTGTTATAGACTCAACAAGCGTAGTAGTCTTTCCTGTACCTGGAGGCCCATGAATGAATGCAACATCTTCCGCATTTAAAATATCCATCAATGCATTATTCTGACTATCATTTAGTAAACCCGAATGAACGTTCATTCGGTTTTGAAATTCTGGTTTTTTATACCCTAGAATTATCTCCCGTAATTCTTTTAATCTCCCCTTTTCACAATTGATTACTTCACTGAGCGCCTTAAACATTTCGTCGTAAGACTTTGAGTCGAACAGTAAGTTCACGCCTATCTTTCCTTCATCAACCCAGTCTGGCAATTCATCGAGGTGAAACGTTATTTTCATTCTTGAATCGTCAACATAACCGATGATACCGTGGATACTTTCATCTTCATTCCCTTCTTTGGCACTGAATAATGACACTGGAGCTCCCGACTGAAATTGATGCCGATGTCTATCCACTGGACGCTCAACGACAATAAAGGGATAAGCCCCCAAGCCAAAACCAGTCTCATTCACCTTTAGAGGAAACCAACAAAGGCCTGCTTCTTTTCTATCTTTTATGCTTCTCTTTTTTAAATATAATTCGTGAATCGCTTGATCTTCTCTTTGCTCCACTCTGAGAAGTTCAGCTACCTTTCCTAATTCTATGCTCGAATCCATGGGCGCAAGTTCGCTATATGCCATAAAAAAACCCGATATTTCTATCGGGTCTTTTTAAAATATTTTATCGTCACCTTATTATCGTAATCTCACCCGTGACATACTCCATTCCTCCCGGTCGATTAATACCTAAAACGAAGTAGTAAACGCCATCGCCAATTTCATTATCTGATGGTATCCAGTTGTTCTGATAGTTTTCACTTTCAAAAATCAAAGCACCCCAACGATTAAATACCTGTAGTGTATTGCCAGGATATTGTGTGATTCCTCCGAATGAAAGTGCATTGTTCTCGCCGTCTCCATTTGGAGTAAATACGTTAGGGATGATGATATTACAAACAATCTGTCTAACTCTAACTGTATCTCTTATTGTTGCGCAATCGTTTTCAGCAGTAAAGAAAACTAGAGAGTCAACAAAGGTTCTTGGAGTAGAGAAAATATAAACAAAATCTGTAGACCCGTCATTCTCCCAAACATAACTATCAATATACTGGAAGTTGTCACTATTTGGCTGAATCGTGATAGCTTCTCCGAAACATACTTCTGCTACACTTGGCAGAAACACGTCTGGTGATGGAAGAAAGCGCACCGTCAACTCGTCGGTAGTATTACACTCGGCGTGTGTGAATGTGAGATCATATTCGCCATAAGCCTCTGCTATAATATCTGTGTCGGTTTGATTGTCATTCACCAAAATCAATCCTGTAGAAGGCTCTACAGTCCATGACCCAGGCACATCGTTTCCTGTAAGTTGCGATTCAAAACTATCACAAACAAGAAAACTATTTACCACGCTAGGATTCGCCAACGCAGTAATAGTGAAGTTACCTGTTCCAACGCATCCATTAGCATCTGTTGTAGTAACTGAAACAGTGCCCACACCTGTTGTGATGCTGCTCGCTGAGCTTCCGGTGCTCCACTCGTATGAAACAAATTCCTCGGTTGTTGTTAGTGTTGTTTGAGCATTGCTACAGATTTGGTTATCACCCTGTATCACTGGCACAGCAGTGTCTGCGAGATCAATGGTGATACTTCCTGAAGTTTCGCAACCACCAAGGATTGCTTCTACTGTGTACGTGCCTGGTTCATCGACGGTAATTGAATTACCTCCAGATCCATCACTCCACTGGATATTAGTGTACCCTGGAATAATTGACAGCGTAGCTGGCTCTCCTGAACATATACTTGTTGGCCCCAGAATATCTATACTACTGGCCGTTTCAATTACGATAATTGTATAGAATACCGTTATCTGCTGGGACGGAATACCATTATCACTAGCCGTAATAGTGATATCATAATTTCCTGGTGGAATGTCCAAAGGAGCAGAAATATCGAGTTCAGAAATACCTGCCTCAGGCGGATTTAGATTAAATACAAACGGAGCCGTGGGGTCTGAGAGAGTCCATTCCACTGTCAAGGTCTGGGTAGGCTCAGGCCCCAAGAAAGAAACTGTAATCTCATTTCCGGCACACAAGTAAACCAAGTTACAAGCTGTCAGAAGTGGGGAAATCGGAATCAAGTTGCCCGACTCTAACGTGGTGCATGCATCAAAAGCAAAAATCAAGTTATCGAGCCAGTGAATACCATCTTCGGCGCCAACTGGGCCATCATAAATATCACTATCTACAGAAAAGCGGCCCGCTTGAAAATAGCTTACGCCGTCACCCTTGTTTGCGCCCACGTTGGCTGCTGTTCCACCAAATCCGTTTTGGCCTCCAGATGCCGAACCTGTTGTCCACTGCATATCTCCATAGCAAAAAGAAACCGTTCCGCCGTTAGGAATAATTGGGTCGGATCCATCAGAGATAATCAACTGAAACGAATTGACCTTATCTGCTTGGTTGCTAAAATACCCAACTGCATCCCAGTAAACAATCATGTAATGATCGGTGACCTTATAGTAAACGAGACCACTTTCAAGATTTCTTGTATCCACGTCGGCCCAGAAGGGACCTACCATCACATTATCAGTATTAGGGAATCCCGATGCCGAGAATGCACCAAAGGCGCCTGTAAAGGTCACATTGCCATTGGTATTGATCCAGCAAGAATTATATTGATCGCCGTACAAGCAAAATGTGAAAGGCAATTCTATTTCGGGTGAGGAGCCATCGTCATTTCGATACTCTGGAGCCTCACCAATAGTGAAAGGAACAATAGAATAGGTTTCATCTACTGGCTTTATACAGTCGCACTCATCAGCGCCACCACCACCCATGCGAGCTGAGCGTTGTTTTACCTTGGACAAATCCAATTTACCTGGCTCAAATTTTATCTTTTCTGTTGACCGAACAGTGGTCAAAACGGGAATCGATCCGTTTTGCTTTGCTGCTTGATAATCTCTCTCATTGCTCACCTCTACTACCTGAGCGTTAGCAACCACAATTGTAGCCGCCAATATTAAACTGAGAATATACTTCATTCGAGTAACTTGTGATTTGGTTTCAATATTACAACAGATGCAAAAATAAACGAACTAGTTGTATGACTTTCAAAAAAATCCAATTACCTATTTTCGCACTCTCAAAGCGAATCTATGAAAATAGCTGAAGTCCTGCAATCCTCAGATATAGAATCATGGCTACAACTGCCTTTTGACCTCTATAGGCATGATACAAACTGGATCCCCCACTTGCGGCAAGATATCATCAAAGTCTTTGATCCTCAAGCAAACAAGTACTTCAAAGAAGGAAAAGCTATTCGCTGGACTCTCAGAGATGATGCAGGGAGGACTATCGGTCGGATTGCTGCTTTTCATTTTCCCAAATTATCCGCTGGCCAAAAGTTTAAAGTTGGCGGAATCGGCTTTTTTGAGTGTATCAACGACCAACAAGCCGCCAACGCCCTCTTTGAAACAGCAATAAATTGGCTAAAACTGGAAGGATGTGAGGCTGTGGATGGCCCCATCAATTTCGGAGAACGAGATGCTTTTTGGGGAC
>CANGVZ010000167.1 GCA_947457285.1 Flavobacteriales bacterium
ATGACTTCAGCTTTGTGATGAATAAGGATGGAAAAACAGGATATCTCAGCAGCGATCGCTCTGGTTCTGATCGTGTTTATGCCTTCGAAATATTGGAAATTGAAATTAAAGTTGAAGGTCTTGTTTCTGATAAAGAATCCATGTTGCCCTTGGGCGGCGCCCGAGTTACCGTTCAAAACTTGACGGATGGAACAGAAAAAGTTTATTTCACCGATGCTGATGGTAAATTCACCGCCGACCTGGAGCCTGGTAAAGAGTATAAAGTAAAAACTGACCTTGACGGTTATTTTTCTGATGCAGACAATATCTCTACCAAGGGCATTACTCAAAGTAAAACAATCAATAAGGTGGTAGAAATGCCTCAGGTAGTAGTTGCGAGCAAGGACCCCGGATCAGGAACGGGAACAGGAACAGGAACGGGAACAGGGTCTGGGACTGGGACTGGATCTGGAAGCAACAAGGGTCAGAAAGGTGTATACGATGTTCCTAACATTTTCTGGGATTACAACAAATGGGACATTCGTGAAGACGCGGTTCCATACCTGGAAAGCCTCGTTACTTTATTCAGAAACAACCAAAATTTGAAATTCGAAATTAGAAGCCATAGCGACAGCCGCGGCAGTTATGAGTTCAACGACGAGCTTTCAGAAAAGCGTGCTAAAGAGGTGGTTGATTACCTTGTAAAAAGAGGTGTTCCTCGATCAATTGTAGTTTCTAAAGGATATGGTGAAAGAGAACTCTTGAATGAGTGTGGTGATGGCGTTCCTTGCGACGAAGAAAAACATCAGGTCAACAGAAGAACGGAGTTCATCGTTACTGGTGTGAAAAAATAAGAAGTATATTCAGCAAAGCTTTCGCTTCTATATTAGAAGCGAAGGCCCGCTGAAATTACAATGTTTAAAAGACTATTCGTAACCTCTGTTTCCTCTATAAATGAAGGGTCATAGAGCCAATATGACTCCCGATTTTGCCCTGAATACGTGCCTGCTATATCAAACAAAAAGGCATCTCTTCTAAAACCAAAACCTGAAGTAAATGTGAGTCGAGAATCATTGATGGCTGCTCCATTTACAAAAGGACTCGAATCATAAATCACTCCTCCCCTCACTCGGAAACTATCAGCTATGCGCATTTCAACTCCTGTGCGCACACGATGTACCCTTCTGTAAATAGTTTCAATCGTTTTATTTTCAACTGAAAAATCATAATCATTACTCAAACCTGTCGTCCCCATTTTGATTCTTCCAAAATTGGTTGTTTCGTAGTCTGCACTAATCAACCCAGCCTTACCTAGGATAAAGGCCGCACTTGCCATGTAACGCGCAGGAACACGCACATTGTAATTACTAATCAATTCGGGCGAAAGCCTATCATAAGTTGATCCATCCACAAAATTGCTCAACATACTGGTGCTAAATGCATCTGATATTACCAGGTTCGTGGGACTCTGCCATGTCGCACCTACTCGCAATTTTTCACCAATGCGATAAATTGCCCCGAGACGCATGTTGATGCCGTTGCCACTGGCATTGATATCTTCTGTAAACGTGTAGTTGAGTAAATAACCAGAGTCGTTGAATCGCTCTACATAGGTGCTACTTTCTCTAAAAAAAACAGATTGCAAACCCAATGTCAATCCAAGCATCAATTTTTCATCAACTGCCAACCCAAGTGCGAAAGTGGTTTCATTGTGTCGGCCACTACGATTGATATTTTTTCTTTGGTTTATACGACCTTGATTTTCGGCTGGGATATAGGTGAATTGAGTGGTATCAAGTGGATCGATGAGGTAAGCCTCCCAAGCCATTCCTGCTCCAAATGGGTATGCATCTGATATCTGTTCGTAATCAATACCATTGGCTTGCGCAGCAAAAACGTTGAGAAGGGTATTATTCTGCGTATTACCTTCAATGGAAATATTCTGATTATAATTTGAAAAGTTCGCAAGTCCGAATCCATAGGACCATCTCAGTCGTGGGTTTCGAGCAGACTCCTTCACGCTCACAACACCAACGGATTGCACCACGGTTCTACCCTCAGAATTATCTTTTGTGTTTCCAAAATGGTTTGCCTCAGTTGTACGATTTTGGATTCCCAAAGAAATCTCAAACATCGTACGCTTGTTCATTGCAATACCCGCTGGGTTGTTCCAAAATGCCGCGTTATCGGCTCCCACTGCACCAAACGCCCCTCCCATTCCGAGAGATCGTGCAGATCCAGCCACTCCTGTTTGAGAATACCTCAATGCATCAACCTCATTTTGGGCTGTGCTGGCAAAACCGAGCAACAGTAGTGCGGCTGCAACTACTATTCGGTTTCCGAATATTGTATTCATAGTAAATCGTGTTTGAGATTAACGTCGGCGCGTCCCGCCTGAATTACCGCCGCCACCGCCGCTTCTGCCGCCGCCGCCACCAGACTGACTTGGGCGAGAAGGAGGTGGAGAACTGCGCTCGATAGCCGGACGTGATGGTTCTGTTCTTTGAGGGCGTACCTCTGGCTTACTTTCACCACGATCACGGCTCGGTTGTGTATCTCTCTGTGGCGTCACGCTCGGACGCTCACGTTCGCGTTGAGGTGCAACATTCGGGCTCGAATCCCTCTCGCGTTGAGTTGGTGCTGTCTCACGAGGACTTACCATCGGACGCTCATTATTGCCACCACTTTCATTTCTACTCGGGGCTGTCTCTCTGAACGGACGCTCTGTCACAACACCTCCTGGTGCGCTATTCGTGCCACCACGAGGATCCGCCTTGGGAGGATCCACAAATGGTCTTTGATCAGGGTTCGTTTTAGTTCCAGTCGTAGGACGTGGAGCCAGACCACTATTCGAGTCAGTGGATTCTGATTGCTGATTAAGAAATTGCTCTTTGCTTCGAGTTCTCCTTGGCGCTGTGCCACTAATGATGCTGCTTCCGAAGGTACTGTTGCCACTGATCGAAGGGCGTTGACCGATCACCACACCATTATCATTTGTAGTTCCGGCCCAAGCCCAAGGATTGTAGAATCCACCATTCCATCCATTGTTGAAGCCATTGTTCCATGGGTTATTCCATGGGTTGTTCCAAGGGTTATTCCACGGGTTGTTCCAACCATTGTTGAAGCCATTCCAAGCCCATGGATCATAAAAAGGTTGGTTCCACCCAAAAGAATTGCACCATGGATTGTACCATGGGTCGTACCAAGGATCATAAAAACCTGTGCTGAAACCGGCATTCCAACCGCTGTTCCAACCATTATTCCATCCCGCATTCCAACCTGTATTCCAGCCATTATTCCATCCGTTGCCAACTCCGAAACCGAGACGCCAACCCCAGATAGGGTCGTAATAAAATCGTGTATTTCCACCCCAGCCATTGTTGAAGCCATTGCCGCCCCAACCATTATTAAATCCGCCATTTCCCCAATTTTGATTTACATCGCCATAATAATTGTTAACGATGTCCCCTTGTTGGGTGTCGCCTGAATAATAGTCCTCCTCCTCGGCGGCAGAAGGAGTGTTATTTTGTGAATTATTAGGAACAGAATTATCGTTTGACGATGACACTGAGGCATCTGTAATGAATGCCTCTCCTGGTTGATAATAAACTTCATCATCCTCATAGCGAACGCCAGTATTGAGGTCCTGAGAAGTATTACACGCTGCAAAAAGTAGTGTGAGGGTAAAGAGTGCAAGCAGAAGTTTATGTGTTCCCATTGTCAATTGTTTTTGTTGATTTACCCGATTATTCTCAAATGTAAGGAAAAATTTTCACCTACTTTTGTGCCTCAAAATTACTCAACAATCATACCAACAAAATGGCGGAAAAGCTTACCTCACGCGCAGAAGATTATTCTAAATGGTACAACGAATTGGTCGTAATGGCTGATCTCGCCCAACACAGTGATGTGAAGGGCTGTATGGTAATCAAACCCTACGGATATGCAATTTGGGAGAAAATGAAAGATGCTTTGGACAAAATGTTCAAAGATACCGGACACCAAAATGCGTATTTCCCTTTATTCATTCCCAAGAGCTATTTAAGCAAGGAAGCAGCGCACGTTGAAGGTTTTGCTAAAGAGTGTGCAGTGGTGACACACTACCGCTTAAAGACCGTTGGCAACGAGGTGGTAGTCGATCCAGACGCTAAGCTTGAAGAAGAATTGATTGTAAGACCGACATCTGAAACGATTATTTGGAACACATACAAAGGCTGGATTCAAAGCTACCGCGACCTGCCTATTCTGATCAACCAATGGGCGAATGTGGTGCGTTGGGAAATGCGCACTCGCTTGTTTTTGAGAACAGCCGAGTTCCTGTGGCAAGAAGGTCACACGGCACATGCCACTGCGCAAGAGGCAATTCAAGAAACCGAACAAATGCTCGGTGTATATGCTGACTTCGCTGAAAACTGGATGGCAATGCCAGTAGTTAAAGGAAGAAAATCAGAAAGTGAGCGTTTTGCCGGAGCGGTGGATACACTCTGTATCGAAGCGATGATGCAGGATGGAAAAGCGCTTCAAGCAGGTACGTCGCACTTTTTAGGACAAAACTTCGCTAAGGCTTTTGATGTAAAGTTTGCGTCTAAAGAAGGCGTCAATGACTATGTATGGGCAACATCTTGGGGCGTTTCAACCCGCTTGATGGGCGCATTGATCATGACTCACAGCGATGATAAAGGGCTTCGACTTCCTCCAATGCTAGCGCCAATCCATGTGGTTATTGTTCCAATTTACAAAGGGATTGAACAATTAGATCAAATTCATGAGAAGGTCAAACCTCTCATGCAAGAGTTGAAAGCAAAGGGAATCACGGTAAAGTTTGATGGTGATGATACCAAGCGATCAGGTTGGAAATTTGCAGAATATGAGCTCAAAGGTGTACCCGTTCGTATCGCTTTGGGTCCAAAGGATATGGAAAATGGTACCATCGAGGTTGCTCGCAGAGATAATGGAACGAAAGAAACAATTGCCCTTGAAGGCAGTGCGGCTCATATTGAGCAATTGCTAAAAGACATTCAAAACAGTTTGTTCCAAGAGGCACTTGAGCGCAAAACCAATTTAACAACTGTAGTGAATTCTTATGAAGAATTTAAGACATTGTTAGATGAAAAAGGAGGTTTCTTTGCTGCACACTGGGACGGCACAGCGGAGACTGAGGAAAAGATAAAGGCAGAAACCAAAGCGACTATTCGTTGTATTCCTTTGGATGCTCCTGAGGAAGACGGTGTATGCATGGTGACCGGTAAGCCCAGCAAGAGAAGAGTATTATTTGCTAGAGCCTATTAAAATATTTCTTATGACTCCTACCCCCGCTGAAACAATAGATCGCTTGTTGAGAGAAATGAGCGTTCTTAAACAAGATGTTTTTCATCTTACCATCGATACCTTTCACGACTTCAAGGAACTTCTTCAAGAAGTTATAAAGGAAACCGCAGAACGATTCGGAAGTACCGACAAACGTGTCGAGATATACTATCGAGATCGCGGGGATTTTCAAGCTGAAATAAAAGTTGGTAGTGATATTCTCATTTTCCAAATGCACACCAATGTATTTCAGTTTGACAATACGCACCCTCTCTGGAAGAGTAGTTACTTCAAGGATAATGACAAGAATTCCTATGTAGGAATTATCAATATTTACAATTTCCTTTCAGACAGTATTCGCTATCAAAGACAGTGGGATGTTGGTTATTTAATAGGACGCGTATTCGTTAACCGCGAGCGACATTTCATGGTTCAGGGCAAGCGTCAGTTG
>CANGVZ010000168.1 GCA_947457285.1 Flavobacteriales bacterium
AAATTCGGTTCAGGCTCAGGATAAGAAATGCCACTGGTAGGACACATCAAAAAACGAGAGAAGTGGCGCACGTCTTTTTTACCATGCTTTTGTATCATCAAACTCCCCTTCCCTTGCCTCATGGCCGTTTGAATGGTCTGTGCAATGCGAAGTTTATCTTTCTTATCAACTTGCAAGCGATCCACCACCAATTCGATATCGTGAATTTTATAACGGTCCAATTTGTATCCCTTTTCCAACTCCACGATTTCGCCATCCACGCGTGCTCGTACGTATCCCTGCTTCATCAATTGCTCGAATAACTCGCGATAATGTCCCTTTCTACCTTTCACTAAAGGCGCGAGGATCACAATTTTTTCACCATCATATTCTTTGAGAATGAGCTGACCAATCTGTTCGTCGGTATAACGCACCATTTTTTCATTGGTGACATAACTAAACGCATCAGAAGCACGAGCATAAAGAAGACGTAAGAAGTCATAGATCTCAGTGATTGTTCCCACGGTGGAACGTGGGTTGCGGCTCACAGTCTTTTGTTCAATCGAAATTACCGGAGATAAACCATTGATTTTATCGACATCCGGACGTTCCATTTCACCGAGGAATTGGCGCGCATAGGCGTTGAAGGTCTCAATATAACGGCGCTGCCCTTCGGCATATATCGTATCAAAAGCGAGCGATGACTTTCCACTTCCACTTAGGCCTGTGATCACCACCAATTGATTGCGAGGGATGGTCACGTCTATATTTTTGAGATTGTGCTCTCTGGCACCAATCACTTCAATTACTTCTTCTTGCATATCGGTTCAAAGATGAAACGGAAGTACAAACAATTCAAGTCTTTTTTGTTCATTTTTGCTAAAATTATCAGCATTGTTTAAAATGCTGACCTCAATCATTCACGATAGCAAACCACAGCACCTATATTCGCGACCACAAAGACCAGACGTATGTATTATTCTTCCTACCTGCAACTAGACAAAATCCTTAGCGCTCAAACCCTTGAGAGCGACAAACTCAATAAGCACGCCCACGATGAGATGCTCTTCATTGTGATTCACCAAGCGTATGAATTATGGTTCAAACAAATCTTATTTGAGGTAGGGAGCGTGCATGAAATCATGTCAAAAGAAAACATCAACGACAATTCTCCTGAATTGACTGTTGCTGTGCGCCGTCTCAACCGCACAGTAGAAATCTTACGTTTATTGGTTCATCAAGTGGATGTACTCGAAACGATGACTCCACTCGACTTCTTGGACTTCCGCGATATGTTGCGTCCAGCATCAGGTTTTCAAAGCATGCAATTCAAAGTATTGGAAACCGTGCTCGGATTAAAAGTCGAAGACCGCCACGGCCGCGAATATTTTACATCACAACTAAAGCCCGAAGATTCTCAAGCCATTTATGATTTGGCTAAAAAAACACCATTGCTTGCATTGGTCAACAATTGGTTAGAGCGCATGCCTTATTTCAATCAGTTAGAGTTTTGGTCAGGTTGGGAGAATGGCAAAGACTTTTGGAATACCTACAAGGAAGTCTATGGAGAAAGTCTTGGAGAAGGCGAAAAACAGAATGTTCGCGCATTCGAAGAACTTTTCCTAAGTGATCTCACCAACGAAGGCCGCAACCTCAGCGACAAAGCCCGTCGTAGCGCGCTCTTCATTATGCTATATCGCGACTACCCCATTCTTCAAAATCCATATCGTTTGATCAATCATCTTCTAGAGATTGACGAACTTCTCGCTACTTGGCGCTGGAGACACATGAACATGGTTCATAGAATGATTGGAACGCGCGTTGGTACAGGCGGAAGCAGCGGCAAAGGCTACCTTCGCGAAGCAGCATTAAAACATTATATCTTCCAAGAATTCGCAGAACTCACAAGTTTCCTTGTAGAACGCTCACGACTTCCACAATTGCCAAAAGCGTTGGAGCAGAAGTTGGGGTACAGCGCGTAAGGGCGAGGGAACAAGGAACAAGGAACAAGGAACAAGGAACAAGGAACAAGGGAACATGGGAGGAGAGAGAGTTTAGAATTTGGATTTTGGAGTTTGGAATTGCGAATTAGTTATTGCGAATACCAAATTCCAATCTCCAAATTCCGACTTCGCCTACCAGCGAGGACTTTCTTTTTGTATAAAAAAATCACAGCATGATGTAATGAGCTATTGAAGAGTGGCGAGGATATTTGATGAGTAATAATTCTATTACAATTAATTCATTCACATCATGGAAACGAAACACAGCAATGAGATCTTCAAGATCACAGGCAACTGGGAGACGCAATCAAAAGCTCTCAAACAAAAGTACTCACAACTTACAGATTCAGATCTAAAGTTTGAGCCCGGTAAAGAAAATGAACTTCTTAGCCGCGTAGAAACCCGTTTGAATAAAAAACGCGAAGAGGTAATCAACATCTTGAAAAAGAATCAGACGGAGAAAGTATAATCCGCTCTCGTACTTCGAACAGAATGTAGAAATAATATACGGTTAGTTACACATTCGCGAAGCATACAGGTTTAAGGACTGCCTCAAAAGGGCAGTCTTTTTTTGTACCCATTATTCCATTTTTTGTAAATAAAAAAAGGCCCACCGAAGTGAGCCCATTCTTGTACCTTATTGTACTTTTTACTATAACTTGAACCCCGCAGTAAACTGCAGCCATTGATTCTTATAGCGAGGCGTTAAAGACGATCCGTCACCATTGTTGGTTTGAAAATCAACTCCTACTCTCCCCGATATCAAAAAGTGTTGATAATAGAAGTCCAATCCGGCGGTGAAACCGAGAATGTTCTTGCGAATATTATCCGTTTCAAATTCTTCTTTTTGCTCAATATTGTTCGTACCGAATGTGTATTCATCCTTTTGCTCAATCAAATAAGAAAATTGTGGACCAGCTACTACAGTAACGAATGTTGCTGGCTTGAGCTGCAACAGCAAAGGCACATCAATAAATGTTGCGGTACGAGAAAAGGAATAAGGAGAACCCAACAGCGAGCCCGATGCCTTGAAACCTTTTTGAGAAATTAATATTTCAGGTTGCACTCCCAACCACATTCCAATTGGAATGCCTACAAAAGCGCCCCCAACGATTCCTGTTTTGGAATCTGCTGTAAATTCTTGACCTCGTTCGTCCCAAACATTGGAGATATTCACTCCAGCTTTTATTCCGAATTCGAGATTATTTCTTCTGTCCTCATCTTGAGCTACTGCCGTCTGAGCGACGAATAGGCAAGAGAATAGCATATAACGTATATTTCTTTTCATGATTATTTTTATTGATGAATATTAGAATTCCTCTGAGGAATAGTGATAGCGATTTATTTTTCATTTTCTTTCTTATCACCTTTAATAGTGAAATCTCTGAGTGCTGTTCCCAAATCGCTCATGTCACGTCCAAATTCCTCTTTGAATTGTTCCCAACTTCTTCTGTTGCTGGTGTTGAAGTCGTTCATTTTCTTTTTTAAATCAGAATTCTTTTGATTGAGCTCGGCGATTTTCTTTTCATAATCTGCCTTGGCTTCTGATTTCTCATTCGCAATGCGCATGTTGAATTCGGTGATGCTCTTCTCATTGGCTGCTATCAAGGCCTCTTGTTCCTTTTTATAGTCTTCCATTTCCTTTTTCAAAGCGGCATTTTCCTTATCCAACTCATCATTAGCATCCGATACATTTTCTTCTGCCTTCTTTACTTTTTCAGCAGAAGTTTTGCATCCATAAAACGACATGCCTGCTAAGAGCATAGTAGCTATGAATAATTTGACTGGTGTTTTCATCTTTTATTATCTAGTGTAGATACGTTATTGTATCAACGAGGCAAAGATGATGGGGCACTCAAAGGAATGCGTTGCATACAAAGAGTTATTCTTTATATGTTTATTATAAAGAATAAATTCAATTAAAGATCCTCGATATTTGATCGAGTTCTCTTAGACATGTGCTTAAAAAATGACGGTGTAAGACCTGTTATCTGCTTAAACTGTCTAGACATATGAGCAAGGCTGCTATAATGCATCTTATCAGCTATTTCAGAGAGATTCAAATCATCATACATAATAAGTTCTTTTATCCTCTCCACTTTGTGTAAAATGATAAAGTGTTCGATGGTTACACCTTTTGTTCTCGAAAATAAATCTGATAGTCGGTGATAGTCCATGTGCGCTTTTTCAGAAATAAAAGTGGACATATTTACCTTTGGTACTTCACTAGAGTGATGCACCATGTCAACGATTATATTGATTACTCTTTCAATTAAAATACTTTTTTCACTGCTTAATAACTCTAATCCTGATTCGTGCAAGGAAGCCTTAAGAAGATTCCGCGTTTGATCATTAATAGGATCTAATAGTTCCACCTCTCCTAATTCTACTGCCTTGTAGGATAACCCATAAGTATTCAGAATCGATATCACTACCAATTTGCAGCGCATACTCACCATATTCTGAATAAATAGCCTCATCGAATTATGATCATATGGGTAAAGATAACTAAATAAAAAAATACAGCGAATAATTCGCAACTATGCAACCACAATCGTTTTTACGTTCACAAACTCCATTAGACCTGCCTTACCGAGTTCGCGACCGAGGCCGCTGCGCTTTACGCCACCGAAGGGCAATCGCGGATCCGACTTTACAATGCTATTAATAAAAACTGCGCCTTCTTCGAATCTTGATGCAAGCGAATAGAGATAATCGGTGTCTTGGCCATAAATAGAAACACCCAAACCGAAAGCAGTGTTGTTGCTCACTTGAATGGCCACTTCTATATCTGAAAACCGAAAAACAGGAAGTACGGGGCCAAAAAGTTCTTCTCGCATGCACGTCATCTCAGTAGTGACATTGGTGAGAATAGTCGGTTGAAATACTCCATTCAAAATAGCTCCGCCGCAGGCCACGTCAGCTCCTTCTTGCAGACTCGCATAAACTTGTGCCAAAAGATCATCATTGAATTCTACCTTCGCTAATGGACCAATAAACGTACTTTCATCCAACGGATTGCCACATTGAAGACTGGCTATACGTGCAAGTAATTTTTCTAAAAATACATCATAAATCTTTTCATCCAACAGAAGTCGTTTGGCCGCAATGCAACTCTGTCCATTATTTTGAAAGCGTCCTATAATTAAATCTGCTACCGCCTGGTCGAGATCAGCTGATTCGGTCACTATGAATGCATTGCTTCCACCAAGTTCGAGCACCACTGGTTTTATGTTCTGCCCGGCTAAAGCCGCTACACGCGCACCCGCAGCTTCACTTCCGGTTAGCGAAACACCCTTTATCAATGGATGCAAAACGATGGTGTCCATATCACTTCCAGCGACGACAATATTCTGGATTTCGAATGTTTCAAAGCCAGCTTCATGAAAAAGAGATTCAATTCGATGCGCGCAAGCCTGAACATTCGAGGCATGTTTTAAGATTAGATTATTACCCGCGGCCATCGCAGGAATCGCGCAGCGGAATACTTGCCAGAAAGGAAAATTCCACGGCATTATTGCCAACCACACCCCTACCCGCTCATAGCGAATGATCGACTTTTGTCCTGGAGTATATACTTCTTCATCTTTCAAATAAAAAGAAGCATTTTCAGCATAGTATTCGCAACAAAGCGCACACTTCTCGATCTCTTGCAGGCTTTGTGTGATGGGCTTTCCCATCTCGCGAGTGATGAGCGCAGCAAGCTCACGTCGATGATGTCTCAAAAGAGAAGCAAGCCTTGTAGCTTTGGC
>CANGVZ010000169.1 GCA_947457285.1 Flavobacteriales bacterium
CGGATTTCAATAATGGCTTTATATAATTGAGCGGCAATTCTGCGGCTCATGGCCACAATCATGCCCTTGCCCTCAAAAGTGCTTTGACGTTTTTCAAAATGGGTAACGATGTCTTTGGCGAGGTTTTTTATCCGATCAACGTTGCCAACAATGGCTTCCAGTTTTGTCCACTTGGCTTTGGCTTTTTGTTTCTCCGTTACTTCCTCGTCTTGCTCCAGTTCTTTATCGAACTCTTCAATGAGTCTTCTGCCGTTCTCATCCAGATTCACTTTGGCCAAACGACTTTCATAAAGAATCTTAACGGTTGCACCATCTTCCACCGCATCTTTGATATCGTAGCGGTCGATATAGCTACCGAAAACCTGAGGAGTGTTGACATCTGTGCCTTCAATGGGTGTGCCCGTGAAACCAATATAAGTAGCGTTCGGCATGGCATCGCGCATGTACTTAGCGAAACCGTAGGCCAAACGTTTTCCAACTTTATTCTTGTTGTCATCTAACACATCGAGGTACTTGGCCTCGAAGCCGTATTGGGTGCGGTGTGCTTCATCGGCTATTACTACAATATTCTTGCGATCGGATAATTGATCATATTCCGACTTCTGGCCTTCTGGCAAAAACTTTTGAATGGTAGTAAACACAATGCCACCACTCGCTACTTTGAGTAAGTCTCTGAGGTGATCGCGGTTCTCCGCTTGTACAGGTTCTTGTCTTAATAATTGAGTAGATGCTGCAAACGTATCAAACAACTGATCATCCAAATCATTGCGGTCGGTGATCACCACAATGGTTGGGTTTTGCATAGCCGGTGTGGTGATGAGCTTGCCGGAATAAAACACCATGCTCAAACTCTTGCCCGACCCTTGCGTGTGCCACACCACGCCACCGCGTTTATCTCCGACCTCACCCCGGCCCTCTCCAGAGGAGAGGGAGGAATTGCCAGACGCCACGAGTGTGCTTTGTACAGCTTTATTCACCGCATAGTATTGGTGATAGGCTGCCAGCTTCTTGGTGGTTTGGATTTGAATGAGCCCGACCTCACCCCCGTCCCCTCTCCTGAGGAGAGGGGTGGCGGACTTCTCAAACACGAGAAAATTGCGAACCAGGTCCAGCAAGGTTGCTGGTTGCAACATACCGTTGATCAGCGTTTCCAACTGTGGCTTGAAGCGCGATGCCTCTTTCACGCCATCCGAAGTTTTCCAGGCTATGTAGCGACTGAGGTCTGCCGAAACGCTTCCGGCTTTGCACTCCAACCCATCCGACACAATGCAAATGGCATTGTAAGTAAACAGGCTGGGTATGGTGGCCTTGTAGGTTTGCAGTTGCTGGTAAGCGCTGGTGATGCTGGCGTTATCACTGGCGGCATTCTTCAGTTCCATGATGACCAACGGCAGACCGTTCACAAACAACAGCACATCTGGCCGCTTGTGTTGGTTATTCTCAATGATGGTGAACTGGTTCACTACCAGAAACTGGTTGTTGGCGGGGTCCTCAAAATCTATGAGCGCTACCTCGTGGCTACGTTCATACCCGTTTTGCTGGTAGGGAATTTTAACTTTCTCCACCAGCTCTTTATGAAACAACTCGTTGTTGTGCAGTAAATCCGGGGAAGAAATGCGAAGCACTTTCTGAACGGCAGCCTCCTGCGCATCTAACGGTATGTTGGGGTTGATGCGGGCAATGGCATCCCGTAACCGGTTCACCAATACAATCTGACTAAAACTCTCCCGTTCACAGAAAACACCCTCAGGCGAAATCTCTTTACCATTGACATACGCCCATCCAAGCCATTGAAGGATTTCAATGGCTGATTGCTCGATGATATTTTCGGTGATGGGTCTCAATTCAAATTCACATGTTCAAAAAATTCCCTTCCGAGCGAATACTCAACTAATCGCTCATGGTGTAATCTTCCAATTATGATACCTGGGTGTGTATTAAATTTCTTTGCAAATGCCCGAATCTTTGAAGCATTAAGTGGAATTGCCTCAAGTATTTCTTCCTGCTGTTCTCTTGTTAATGTCCATTCGGCAGCAAAAGCATTTGCCTCCTCCTCCTTTTGCATGTCCTTGTCAGAATAATCGATGTCTTCTAAGAAGATATCTTTTTTTCCGTGTAAAAGAATATGACCCGCCTCATGATAAAACGTAAACCAAAAACTGTCATTTCGATTATACCGACCGGATAATTGAATGAGTGGAGTATCATTTAACCATCTCGTTGAACCACTAATTGGGGCTTTGGGAAGGCATGGAGTATGCACAACCTTTACCCCCGCATCCAAGCAGATAGATTGAAGTCTTTTAAAGAAATCAGCCGGATGCTTCGCCATTACAGTTTTAATTTCTGGCAAAGCTTCCTTAAAATTTCGTGCCGAATAATCCTTTGAGTACAACTCATTGGCTTGTATTTCGCCACGTCTCAGCCAAGCAGAAATCGCGTAGGGTTCTTTAGTGTGGGCTAAAGAAATTCTAAAAGCTACCTTTAGTTGTTGCTTAAGATAGTATTGCTCCCATCCTAAATGATGGCTAACCCCAAAATAACTCAGCAGTTCAGCTGTCTTCTTTTCAATTGTTGATTGTTGGGGCAGCCATTGCTTCTTGATCATTTCCGCCACAGGAAACAGTTTTGCCCAGGCTATCGACTCTTGCAGCAGTTCTTCTCTTTCCTGACGCGCAACAAACTCATCATATTGATGTTGTCGATTTAGCCAGAAGTGCGCAGGAATTTTAAGTACGTTTTCAAATTGTACAGCCATATCTGGGGTAATTGAACTCTTGCCCTTAAGAATGGCGATAATCGTCTTTTCAGGTTTGCCAGCACGAATTGCAAACTCTTTTGGGCCCATACCCAACTCTTCCAATTTCTCGGTCAATGTCCTTCCGGGATGCGTTACCGCATCCGGAAAATACTGGTTCCTCTTCTTTGCCATTGTCTTTAGTGATTGTCATTTCCCGTGATAGTTCACGATTTCTATTATTTCTATGCCTCGGATTTCCAGCCAAATGTATTTACCATCTGCATCCGTGGGGATTGGATTTTCATGAGGTTCAAAAACAAGCCGATAGGGCTGGTCTAAATCAAACGCCCATTGCCCTTTTCGGTCTCCCTTTAAATCATGATAATTTCCCGGCAAGTATCGAACATCTTCCAGCGTTGCAGCACCCCTTAAATCGTCAAGCCGCTGTTGCACCTTTGCAGCCCTGATTTTCCCCAATTCAGCCACCATTTTTCTGCTGTTATTGGCCAGTTTTTCAAGTTTTTTATCCGCAAACGAAATATTCACTGCAAAAGTAGTTTATTTTTTTATTTACAGAAAGTGTAAGCCAAAAATATGCAATTAAATGACTGATTGCTCGATGATATTTCCGTGATGGGTTTCAATTATGCAACAATGAATTTAATGTCAATCAGTTACGCAAACATTCCGTTTTCTAGTTAAGCAAAAAGTAACTGATTTTCAATTAGTTACAGGTCCGATTCCGTTTTGCCTTAAGCAAAAGAAGCTTTCATATTTTACATTCTTACCCTCACCTCCCCGCCCATCAACTTGGGCAGCAAAGTATCCCGTAGTTGGGTGAGTGTGCGGATTTGGGTTTGGTTGTTTTCAATTTTTTTTTTAAAACTTTCAACTTGGTTGTAAAACTCTTGGACTCTACTGTTCGGTGGTATTAAGATTTCAATTGACTTCAATAAAGTTTGCGTTAGCAATGGATGACTTGATCCCTCCGCCATCAAATTCAAGTCAATTGATTTCAAGAAATAGAAAATAAAATAAATATCACTATCGTACTTCGCCTTCAATAAAATTGCATTGTCAGAGACCCAGATGTCTCGATTCTCATAATAAAGGCTACCACAATAAGCTCCTACTCTCCCAATCACAATTGACTTACCAGCGTAATTAGAAACATTTGCATAGCCTAGGATTCCGTTTCCACCATATACTGGAATTAACCCAGACTCACTCGGTCTTGATTTCCCATTGTAGAAGTCACCTAAATCTCCCAGTGACTTGGTTTCCCAACTCTCTTCCGCCTCTTCCACAAACCACTGCCTGAAGAGCGTTTCGGCTAGTTGCTCCAGGGTTTTGTTTTGGCGGTGGAGTAAATCTATTTTATCATCCAGGCTGCTGAGGACTTCGGCAATGGCGGCTTGTTCACTTCTTGATGGAAGTAAGAATTGATATTCTTTAATTCTTGAAGGAGATGTGTGCATGATTGACGTTCCGCTTGCCGAGCCCACAATAAAACTCTGATACTCCTTGGTACGCATTAACCAATAAATAAAATCTTCGTTAGCCTCGCTTCCCTTAAATTGAACTAAGCCAATTCGTTGGTTGTGAAGAAAATTGATACCATCGTACATTGGAATTTTGGCTGCGTACCCTAACGTATCAGTTTCCTGACTTAGATCCGTCATGGTAACAACGATGTCACCAGTTTTTAGAATATACTCGTTTGGGAATTCGTAGTTAAAGTGTTTAAACTTGGAATTTTTAAATCCGCCACCAATATTGAAGTTACCTGGAGTTACTAGAATATTTCTTGTTGGCTGGTCTGTTATACCCGTTCCGCTAAAGGCAAATCCATGCTTTACCTCAATAAAATCGCCAAGCTTATGTTCCCTCCACTCACTCATAATGCATCGATTTGATCTGCAACTGTTTCAATGTGGTCAAGCCCGTATAGTAGCGCTTGTTCGTTAATATTCATCCAACGGAATAGTTCCAATATCTGTGCATAGTGCTGTCGGGCGTAAGTGGTATTCTTTACTGCTTGCCCGTTAGCAAAACATATTGGCTCGTGGTGCGCTAGCCGGTTTCGCAGCATATTTATTTTTTCGAGTTCCGCAAAAACATAAGAATGGTTGTATTGCTGATGTGGCGTACTCGGTGGTCGATTGGGGAAAATAGCTAGCAGCGTTTGTCCGCCAGCAAAATATTGGTGCCTGCCAAACATATATCGCCAAAAGCCAAAGTCCATTTCGGCCAATAATTTTTGGTGGGAATACGGGTTGAGTCTGCTCATGGCCGTGTTTACAATTCTGGGAGTTATGCCGCAAATAGGCTGGTTAAAAAATCCGGTTCCCTGAGCCGAATCTCGGAGCCAATCCACACCATGGATAGCTGAATAATGTCTGTCTATTTTATTGCGCAAAGCAATTTCTAAACAGCTGACCACGGTGAAAAACTCTTGTGAAAGCCTTAGATTTAAGCGGTAAAGCGTCATGGTTTTTTTTGAATTTCCAGCCATGGAGGTCAAATAACGGCCTATTCTGGCGTTGGAAACGATATCTTCAAAATCCCTGAACTTCACTTTGCTTGTTTACGTTTTCTAATTGTCTTAGCTTTGCATCAAATTATAGTTCCCGGAGGCCCCTGAAGCAATTCAAGCCTCCGGGTTTTTTTGTTACCTAAGATACTCTCTCCATAGTGCCTGCATTCACCGCTGCGAGATTCTTTGATATTCTTTCATTTAAGTCACCTTCTTCAGCAATCTGCTTTTCTAACTCTGCTTTTAGCGACTCAAACCTTTCATTGAAATTAAATTCATCCTGATCATCGGGCAAACCCACATAGCGACCGGGAGTAATTACATAGTCAAGGGCTGTCACATCTTCCACTTTCACACCCTTGCAGAAGCCGGGCAATTCTTCATATTCGACCTCACCCCGGCCCTCTCCAAGGGAGAGGGAGGAGTTTCTCCAA
>CANGVZ010000170.1 GCA_947457285.1 Flavobacteriales bacterium
CTCACATGAAAGAGCGCTGTAACGCCCAGCACCGCATGAAAATCCATGAAATAAGCGGCAATGGGCACAAAAAACAACGACGAACCAAACCCCCCGATAGTACCGAGAACTTCAGCCAACAGCGCCAGCAGCAAAAAAAGCACAAGATTATCAATCATAACTCCTTTCGAAGGTACTAAGAACTCTTGTTCCTTTTCAATTTTGGATCCTTCTCCAGAGTTATTTTATAATCTTCCGTATTTCCTTTTATTCTAACGTTCACATAGCGAGTACGCTCGCTCAAGTCCTTGCGCTGAATCTCATCAACCTGATCTGGGTCTACCTCCTCCTTCTTTCTTCCAAACAACTTAGATGACGCAGCTTGAGTTACCATACGCCATGGCACACGAACGTAGTAATCCATATTCATATCGAAGTCCTGTTGACCGCTCAACTGCATAAAGCCAAGCGAAGAATTGATAATCATATTCGGAATCTTCAACATTCCCTTTTCTATGTCTATATGATTTGCAAGAGTATCAAACAATACTTTATTCAAATTCTTATCAGCGAAAAAGTCTGACATCGATTGCAACATCGCAAAGTTTTCCAATCGTCCATCCAACACCTCAACGTCCATGTGAATCTCCGATTCATTCACGATTGGTACGAGATCTTTGTGTACTCGAATATGTCCTGTTATGCGTCCATTCAACTTTCCATGAAGATTCTCATTCACCAAATAGTCTTGACCAAAATTATCAAACTTAAACATCAATTTATCGAGATCGACATTCTTAATTGTCATATCAGGATCGATGTAAATTCTCTTTGGGTCACTACCATTCAAATAACCTTTCACGTCAAATGAACCGTCTGCTGCTTCACAGTAAAACTTATCGACGTAGATGTAATGCTCAGGTGTGGTGCGTGCCTTTGCCTTGAAATTATTGATTAAATACTTGTGATAATTCAGTTTATCAATGCGCACGTCGAATGTCATGTGCGTGAAAGGCAACTCATATATATTAAATCCTTCGTCGTGATACGAGCTATCCACGCGGCCTGTAGATTTATCGGGAGCCGGCGGTAGGTTGTACTTAAATAACTCGTCGAAATCCAGTCGCTTGGCGTACAACTCAAACTTATTCTCCTTCAATTTTTGCTTCTCATCCTTTCCAAGATAATAATGCAAAGTTGTTTTGAATTCTGAATGTCCCAGCTTACCAGAGAAGTCTTCTACAGTCAAATGATCTTTTTCATAATGAACACGTCCCTTGAAATTCTCAAAGCGCAAAGGGTGAACCTTCATCTTTGCTTCAAAACCTTTTAAATACAAGTCAATACTCTGCATCCCTTCATTAAAATGCAAATCAGAATAGCCTGATATTTTCAGGTTATCAAATTCTTCATGACGATAATCCTCTGGCACAAAATTTTCCCCATTGTAAGAGAAGATATCTTCGAGCAACAATTTCTTAGAATCTAAAGTGAACTCCACTCTCGTATCTCCCTTTGGATGTTCTGCAAACCACAAATCATAATGCTGCAGCCTACCCGAAAAATGAAAATCACTTTTATCGATGAGTCCCTTGAAATCTATCACTCTAAAATCTTCTTCTTCTATATAAACATCGGCATGGAAATCATGCAGCGTATGGGGATAATTGCTCAGATCAGCATACAGATTGTCTATAAAAAACTCACCAATAGGCAGGTTAGGCGACTCCGTCATGGCTTTCGCACTTGAGTTAAAATGAAGCCCAAGCGAAAGGTTCTTGATCTGTTCATTGAAGGAAGTCGCAGTATCCGCGCCAGTCAATTCAAACAAATCAAGATATTTACTCTTAATATCCAACTTCGTGGTAACTGGCAAATCAGTATGGTGAATGATCGCAGGAAGGTCGCTTACCGTTCCTTTTACGGAAACATCAGATTTGCCGATGAGCACATTACAATAGTCGATTCTCGCTTCATGGCCGTTCATTTCGGCATATAGATCAAGGTCCTTTATAGGTAGCTCACTTGTCCCCTTTCCAAAACTCAAGTCTGTTATTTTTAACTCCGTAAAATAAGACTCATTCAGTCTCTCAATGCTTCTTTCAGGTCTCTCCAGATCAATGATGTCTCTAAAGTTCATCGTCAGCTCAATCTTTCCCATCAAGTCATAAAGGTCTGTCAAGCCAAAAAACTTCGCCAGAAAATTGAGATCGAAATCGGATTTCAGTTGAAGATTAATATCCGGCGATTCAAAATTTTTCACCACCAAATCACCGCTAAAGGTTCCCGCTTCTGGTCGAGCAGAGAAGTCCTTTATTCCAAACTCCATGGTGCTCGGATTCCGTTTTTCTCCGTTGGTGAAGTAGCCTGAAAAGTTGAGTTCATCCACCTTCTTGTCTACATCCGTATTTTTAAAGAATGCCTGTTCACAACCAAAACGTGCATTCACAGCTGGGGCATGACCGTTGGTACTCTTTCCAACGATAGTCGCTTCAAAGAATATTTTTCCTTTGTTATCATATTTCTTGAGCGTCGGTTCCAAGTCGGTCGGAGCCATTGCCATGAATAAATCAAAATTGGATTTATTTCCATCAAATTTTAAATTCAGATTTGCATCATCTTTAAAATTCACAGAACCTTCCATGTTGAATTCTGCTCCTTGTAGTTTAGCAGTAGTAGGCTCAATTACCAATAAATCCTGAGCCTTCAGGTAATTCAATTCGGTATCAAATTCAAAATTCTTTCTTTTAATAGCGGTAGAATCTCCATTCATGAGAAGACTCAAATTGAAATCAGCATCAAGTCCAATTAGAATTTTATCATCATTCGTTTTGAATCGGGTCTTAGCTTCATCTACCTTGACATCTACCTTCATCTGATTCTCCACATTCAACTTGGTCAAGTGAATATTGGTTAGAACAACCGATTTCAAATCAAGATGAAACTCTTCCTCCACACTTTCAACAGGCACTACCGGCTCGAAGGCGTTGCTCAAATTGAGAGTGCCATCAGCATATTGCACTGCATCAATATGACCATTCACCAATTTGATTTTTTTGATTTCCATTTTTCCATTGAGAATGGTAATCAAGTCGAAACCTACATACACATCTTCAATACCTAATATGACTGCAGCTGTATCTGCTTTTGTCTCTTTCACAGATAAATTCTCAAGGTCAATACTTATATATGGAAAATTCTGAAATAATGAAATGTGTGACCCCGTCAATTTTACCTCGCCTTTGAAGTCAGCATTGGCTTTGGTAAGTAACTCTTGAACGATTTCATCTTGTCGGGAATAAAGCACGCCAATAGTGGCTCCCAGCGCAACAATTAAAACTAAGAATACAATTCCGATCCACTTAAAAATCTTTCTCATGTATTGGTAATTATAAAGTAGTACAATGGCATTCCAGCAGTGATATTAAAAGGAAACGTAACTCCCAGCGCCATCGGGATATACAATCCCGGATCGGCTTTCGGGGCCGCGAGATTCATAGCGGCAGGTACTGCAATATATGATGCGCTCGCGGCAAGTATTGCGAAAATAAATCGACTTCCATCATCGCTTACTACAAATAAACTTAAATAAGCAACCACACATCCGTTGACGAGAGGAACCAAGATACCCATCACTGGTGCATACCAGCCGTAGCGTCTGAATGCCGCGAAGCGGCGTGCAGTTGCCATACCCATTTCGAGCAAGAAAATTGCTAAAAAACCCTTAAAAATATCTGTAGTGAAAGGCTTGATACCCTCGGCCTGTTTGCTATCTGCGATAATCCCAATCACCAAACTTCCCAGTACCATCAATACACTACCATTAGTAAATGAATGTCTAACTATTTCCCGAATGTTCGTTCGGTCCTTCGATTCAGCATCATACTTCATAATGAGTATGATCCCCACAATGATTGCCGGCGATTCCATCAAGGCCATCACAGCCACCATGTGCCCTCCGAATGTTATTCCCTGAGCCTCAAGAAAAGATACTGCGGCTACAAATGTCACTGCGCTTACGCTCCCGTATGCCGCAGCCACCGCTCCGGCATCGCTGACATTCATTTTTCTTTTTAGTAAAAAAAAGACATAATAAGGAATCGCAGCACTGATCAACAATCCAAAGAGCAATGAATACACAATCTCCATCGTGAATTCATGATGCGCCAATTCTTGACCACCCTTGAAACCAATCGCAAAAAGGAGATAGAGCGAAATAAACTTCGTTGTCGTTGGAGGAATCTCTAAATCACTTTTCACCAATGCTGCAAAAATCCCCAAAAGGAAAAATAACAGCGTTGGATTGGTAATATTCGAGATGAGCAGTGATATATCCACGGGATTACTTTTCCCGCAAAAATAATCTGTTTAGGTCAACTAACTTCGTTTAGGTTGACCTGAACTTTTATCACCTTTTTTGTGATTATTCCGACGAAAGTTAAATGGCTTCTTTGACTTCGGTTTGCCTCCACTTCCCTTTTTCACCTCCCTGGTGATTGCCGCTTCAGATGGTTTATAGCCCTCTGAATGATAAGGGTGATCGAACACCACCTCTATATTTTTACGAATCAACTTTTCGATATCACGCAGATATAAGCGCTCTTCCGTATCCACAAATGATATAGCCGTGCCCTTTGCTCCTGCTCTACCCGTGCGACCAATGCGGTGCACATATGTCTCGGGCACATTCGTAAGCTCATAATTGATCACATATTCCAACTCATCCACATCAATGCCGCGTGCAGCAATATCAGTGGCGACAAGAACTCGTGTTTCCTGTGACTTAAAATTATTCAACGCTCTCTGACGAGCGTTCTGGGCCTTATTACCATGAATGGCTTCGGCCTTAATACTAACCTTCTGTAAGACCTTCACTACTTTATCTGCACCATGCTTGGTGCGCGCAAAAACCAACACAGATTTTATATCCTTATTTTTCAATAAGTCTATCAAAAGTGCATTCTTATTCGCCTTTTCAACGAAATAAACCTTTTGCTGAATGATATCTACCGTCGAAGAAACGGGGGTTACTGTTACACTCTTTGGGTGATGTAAAATAGTCTGCGACAACTTAACAATCTCAGGAGGCATTGTAGCCGAAAAAAATAGCGACTGACGCTTTGTAGGTAACTTAACCAACAAACGCTTTACATCATGGATAAAACCCATATCAAGCATCCTGTCTGCTTCATCGAGAACGAATATCTCAACGGCGTTGAGTGAAATCACTCCCTGATTCATAAGGTCTAGCAAACGACCGGGAGTAGCAATCAATACATCCACTCCAGCGCGCAATGCATTCACCTGGGGATTTTGATTGACCCCACCAAAAATCACGGTGTACTTTAGGTTGGTGTGCCGTCCATAAGCCTTGAAACTATCTGCAATCTGTATCGCCAATTCCCGTGTAGGAGTAACGATGAGTGTACGGATATTTCTCTTCGCCTTTGGAAAATAATTATCTGATAAAAGTTGAATAATCGGCAGAGCAAATGCCGCTGTTTTTCCTGTGCCTGTTTGTGCACAGCCCAATAAGTCTGTTCCTTCTAAAATGATTGGAATACTTTGTTGCTGAATGGGGGTTGGCTTCGTGTAGCCTTCTTCTTGCAAAGCCTTCATAATAGGCTCCGCAAGGTTCAATGATTCAAATGACATGTAATAAAAAGCAAATGCAATTAAAAAAGAGACCGACAAGTCTACTCCTGCATTTGGGCGAAAGATACGAC
>CANGVZ010000171.1 GCA_947457285.1 Flavobacteriales bacterium
AGTTGTTCCATGGGCGTGCTCACATGTTTGCCTCGCATCAATGGAATGGCGCAGAACGAACAAGGGCGATCGCAGCCTTCAGAAATTTTGAAATACGCGTAATGGGCTGGTGTTGTCAACAAACGTTCGCCGACCAACTCGTGTTTATAATCCGCTTTTAATGTCTTCAACAATCTTGGCAAATCGCGGGTACCGAAAAAAGCATCCACCTCAGGAATATCTTTCTCCAACTCTGGTTTGTATCGTTCACTCAGACAACCAGTCACGATGAGCTTGTCAACATTCCCCTTCTCCTTTTCCTTTGCCCACGCCAGAATGGTATTGATACTTTGCTCCTTTGCATTATCTATAAATCCACATGTGTTGATGATGACGATTTCTGAATCTTTCTCTTCCGATTCGTGCTCCACTTCAAAGCTGTTTGCTTTCAGTTGAGCCATCATTACTTCACTATCAAAAATATTTTTTGCGCAACCAAGTGTCACCACGTTCACTTTATTCTTGCGGAGTGTTTTTGTCTTCATTTATGCTGTGGGATTACCTTGATTGAATAATGAATCAACGAACTCAAATCGGTTGAAGACTTGAAGGTCTCCGATTTTTTCGCCAACGCCAATATATTTTACAGGAATGCTGAATTGATCTGAAATACCAATCACCACTCCACCCTTTGCTGTTCCGTCGATTTTTGTAATTGCCAATGCATTGACATCAGTGGCTGCTGTAAATTGTTTCGCTTGTTCGAATGCATTTTGCCCAGTGCTTCCGTCTAGGACGAGAAGTACTTCATGAGGTGCATCTGGAACCACTTTCTGCATTACTCTCTTTATCTTGGTGAGCTCATTCATCAGGCCTACTTTATTATGCAAGCGGCCAGCAGTGTCAATGAGCACCACATCCATATTTTGTGCAACGGCGCTTTGCAATGTATCGAAAGCCACGGAAGCAGGATCAGCCCCCATCCCTTGAGATACGATTGGAACGTTAGCTCGCTCGCTCCAAATTTTCAATTGATCAACCGCTGCGGCGCGGAAAGTGTCAGCCGCACCAAGCATCACATTTTTACCCTGAGACTTTAATTGATGAGCCAGTTTTCCAATGGTAGTAGTTTTACCCACACCATTCACGCCCACCACCATGATCACGTACGGACCCTGAACTTTAGGTATAAAAACATCCGCACTCTCCTCGCCTTCGTGAGAAGAAAGCAAATTTGAAATCTCTTCTTTAAGAATATTGTTCAACTCATCGGTGCCCATGTACTTGTCTCGTGACACGCGCTCTTCAATCTTCTTAATAATCTTGATAGTCGTTTCCACTCCAACGTCTGAGCTGATGAGCAATTCCTCCAAATTGTCCAACACTTCATCATCCACTCTGCTTTTACCCGCGATGACCTTCGCTAGTTTTGAGAAAAAACCTGTTCGTGTTTTCTCCAAACCCTGGTTGAGGCTTTCCTTTTTCTCAGAGGAGAACAGTTTTTTGAAAAAATTCATGATTTATTGATATCTAGGGTGCAAAGATAAGCATATAAAAAAACCCTCCTCGTCGATGACGGGAGGGCTTTGTATCATTCAATATCTTCTCCTCAGTGATTAGCCTTTAGCAAACCACTCAGCGATTTTATCGTTGTGTACAATTTCTTCCTTGAAAGTGTAAGCGCCTGATTTTGGCGACTTCACCATCTTAATCACCTTCGTGTGGTTCTTACCACCTCCGGTCTGTAGGGTTGCAACTACCTTCTTAGCCATGGTACGTCAGTATTACTTGATTTCTTTATGTACAGTCATCTTCTTCAAGATCGGATTGTATTTCTTCATTTCCAATCTATCGGGAGTGTTCTTTCTGTTTTTGGTTGTGATATAACGGCTTGTGCCGGGCATGCCTGAGGTCTTGTGCTCAGTACATTCCATAATCACCTGAATTCTATTGCCTTTCTTAGCCATAACTTCTTGTAAATGGGGGGCAAATGTACTACTTCTTTCCTTTTTTACAAAATCCATTGTTAAAAAAAAGAAAGATTAACACGAATATAGATACAATAAACTGATAATCAATGACTAAAATTCAACTTGTATAAAAAATAATCTTTATTGGAGTGGATGAGCTCAAAAGGTAGAGGCTGTTCGTGACGGTGTCTATTGACCACTAATACCCTACCTCCCGCTGCAAAAACCCGTTTTAAATAATTGGTATCCAATAATTGGGGTGAAGTACACACCCATCCTTTTCGGTGAGCTAAGTATAATTCCTGAGGATTGCCTTCGCCATTTACCACGATCAACTCGTCTTTAGAAATGTACTTGCTGGCCAATTGCTCGAGATCGAGCTTGTATAAATTGTGTTGGTGAATACGAAAATCATGCGCCTGGTTTGCCACTCCCTCAATCGATGCCGCTAGCAAACAAATCCACACAAGGCTGCGTGATGAAATTGAATTTATAAATCGAGCTGCCAATAACGCAAACAGAGGCGCCAAAGGAATCATATAGTAATGCTGAAAAACGAAATGACGCCCAGATTTGATGGCATAAATAGAAAATATAATCAGCGTCAAAAAACATATGAAAAGCGTAAATCTATCCCTTTTCCAAATGACCATTACTACTCCCGCAATCACCATCGCGAAAGTGATATAACTCATCGTCACACTGAAGTAAAAATGCTTCACTACTAGGGCTAAATTGGACGTTACGGTGGCAAATCCCTGCGAAAACGATTCCCCTGAATTGTACCATATTCCACTCTCCTGCGACAACTTTACATTCCATATAAAATACCACCAAAAGGTTAAAAAGACGGGGACTATAGACGCAATCACAATGCGTATTTTTAATTTTAAATGAACCGAAGAAAGAAATAAGAGTGCAAGTAGTGAGATCAAAATAATCGCAGCAGGAATTTTAATCAAGAGAGCAACAGAAGCGAAGAGAGTATATAAAAAAAGGAATAGATACTTTCTGCTATCGAAATACTCTATTGCAAAATACAAAGCCCCCAGGGCCAGTGAGATCGCCGATACATCGGGCATGAACTTGCGGGAAAAAGCAAACCAAACCGAACAAGCGAGTAAAGCAGTACTTATAAAAGCCTCTTTTTCATCACGCCACCTGCGCATTAAGAGATAAAACCACCACAAACCAAACGAACCCAGGATGAGGGATATCAGGCGTCCGTACCAATGATCATAACCTATAAGTTTTGCTATAGACGCATAGATAAAATTTAAAATCGGGAATTCCATTCCCACAACGCCTGTGCTCCCCGATTCTCCGACGCCGATATCATCAATCATGGGATGTGCAAAATCGGTGTTGCCCTCATAATAATTCCTGGCCACCATCAATCCTGTAACTTGTCGCCAATTGTGATTTACTTCCAAAGGCGGTTGATGAATACCATATAGCCGAATCAAGAAGAAAAAAGCTATCAGCAACAATGCCCGATATTTTACCAAGAATTTCATGACAGATGTTTCAAAGCTTCTCTAACGGTAAGCCCTGAGAATTCATTGGTAGAAACAAAATTTTTGACAAACCGTGGATCCTCGTGCGCGTATTGACGCAAAGCCCAACCCATCGCCTTTCGAAGGAAAAACTCCTTGGAATCTTGATGTTGCAAAATTGCTTTAATGAGTAAATCAAGATCAGTATCTCCCTTATAGAAAATTTGAAATATGATTGCCGAACGATTAAGCCACATATTATCAGAGAATATCCAGCGATTAATCACGACTTCCTTTTGATCTGGAAACTCTTTGAAATACTTAGCGGCCAAGTGAGAGGCTAAAAAATCAACCGTATCCCACCATGATTTTTCGGTGATCAACCATTCAATTAGTTCAATGCTATTTCTATCCTTGTAAATCTTTTTCTTTTCGGCATATTCCATAGCGAAATAGTGAAACTCGCGATAAGGCTTTTGCCAAAGAGATTTGATTAAAATCGTTGGATCTATTTCTTTATCTTGAATAATTTCCTTTTGAAGGGATTTAGAAATGGCAGCGCGAATAGGCTTTTTTATCCCCAAAAAGGGACTAATCCCCTTCATGTAGGCCTCCATCTTTGGAGCTTCTAACCTATTGGAATGTTGCTCAAAAATCGAAACCAACGATTTTAAAGCCGTGTGCTTGTCCATTTCGCTAAAATAAGGTTTCCCCCACATCGTTTTGTTGATAATAGAAAATGATATGAAGTAAGGAGTGTTGGTGAAAATCTACTTTTGTTCGTGGAAAAAAGTGTGCAGTCGAAATTTTAGAAGATAACCCTAACGTGGCAGAGAAGTCAAAAAAATCAAGTTCGTCCAATAGCAGTTTGAAGTCATTTCTGCAAGATCCTCGCGTAAAGAAAATTGGTGGGTTCTTGATGCTTTCCTTTGCTGTTTATCTCTTTTTGGCGTGCTTGTCCTACGTATTCACGGGCGGTCATGATCAACACTTAATTCTGGGAAACTCAAACCCGGAGTCTCTTTCTGAACAAGAACCTTATCGCAACTGGATGGGCAAAGCAGGAGCGCACCTCGCCCATTTCTTTATGTTCAAATACCTCGGTGTAGGTGCTTTTTTTATTGCCTTCATGCTCTTTTTATACGGAGTTAAAATTGCATTTCAAAAAGCCCTCTTACCACTCTTCAAAAGTTTGCGACTCTCCATCTTAGGGGCGCTCTACTTTCCTTTGCTCATTGGTTTTTTCTTTCATAATCGCGTGGATGGTTTTGACCGCAAAATTGAAATCACCTGCAACGACCGCTTCGTGGGAGGCTATGGTCATTTTGCAACGGAGTATACTACCTTCAATCTTGGATGGTGGGGAACATTAATGATGCTTCTACTTGTAGCACTCGCATACATGATTTTCAACCACAACCATAGGGTGGAAGCAGCATTCAACCGTGTTGGTGAGTGGATGAAGAGAGAAGAACGGGAAGGAGAACAGGAACAAGAACAGGAACAGGAACAAGAACAAGAACGAGAACGAGAACGAGAAACAGAACGAGAAACAGAGGAACAAGGGAACCCCGCAGGGGCGCAGCAAGGAACAAGGAACAAGGAAGAAGGTTCCGAATTCAGAATTGAGAATTCTAGTACCCCTACGTATCGTACGATTACGAATAGTTTTCGCGAAGACCGACCTGCGCCGATTACTGTAAACATTACTCCAGATGAAGATGACACTGACGAATTAGCGCCGGAGCCGTACCTCATCTCCCGCCCCGTCCCTCCTACTCCTACTCCTACTCCTAATCCTACTCATTCTCATTCTGATTCTGATTCTGATTCTCTCTCCATCACTCCTACTCCTACTCCTTCTACTCCTCCTTCCTCCGATCCTATTTCAATAAAATTCGAATTTCCCGAGGCATCTGCTAGTCCAGCAGAACCCGAAGAACCGGAGTTCGATGACTTTATTCCTGAAATAAGAAATGAAAATGCTCCAATTATAAAGTTAGCGGGCATGGAAGTAGAAGCACCCAAAGAGGAAGATATTCTAAGTGAAGAAGATTTAGAAAGCAAACTGAAGGAGTTTGGTCCTTATGACCCAAAGTTGGACCTCAGTCGTTATGAACTCCCTCCCATAGACCTTCTAAAGCCCCATGGTTCGGGCGTGCCCCAAATCAATAAGGAAGAGCTCGAGGCCAACAAGAATAAAATCGTTGAAACGCTCAATCACTACAAAATAGAGATTGATAAAATCAAGGCGACCATA
>CANGVZ010000172.1 GCA_947457285.1 Flavobacteriales bacterium
CTTCGTCGAGGGTAAAGTGGGAGGGATGCTTTTCGCGGCGGAGGGCATTCAATACGAGCGTTTTGCTGCCTTTGATTTTATCCTTCTCTTCTTCACTGATATAATTGGCATCGGTGATATAGGTGAAATCGCCAATGCGGTAGCCAAATACAGGCAATTTGAGGTGAAGCACTTCTATCGGTTGAAAGCGTATGTTGCGGATAGCGAAGGCTTCGGCGGTGATATTTTTAATCTCCACTTCTGGAATGCCCGGATAACGGAAGTCGGCGAAGATGTAGGCAAACTCGCGACGCAGCGCTTCTTCTACGCGGTCGGTGCAATAGATTTCCATTTTCTCCTGCATAAAATAATTGTATGCGCGGATGTCGTCGAGGCCTGCGATGTGGTCTTTGTGTTCGTGCGTGAAAAGCACGGCGTGCAAGCGATCCACACGTTCGCGCAACATCTGCTGACGAAAATCGGGTCCGCTATCGATGACAATGTTGATGTCTCCCTCTGAAATCATAATGGAAGAACGCAGACGGCTGTCGCGTGGATCACGCGAAGTACAGACTGCACAATGACATGCAATCACGGGTACGCCCTGAGAGGTTCCGGTTCCGAGGAATGTGACGGTCATTTGAAATTCTATTGCGGCGTGAAATTAGGCAATCTCTACCTTTGCAACGATGAACAAGCCGAAACATCCCAAAAAAGTTCCGTACATGGTCTATGCCGATGCGGAAGGAAACATCTTTGAAGACACACGCTACGAGGCCGTGGGCCGCTCGGGATACAACGTGTATCCGTTGCAACCAGAAGACTTTATCGAGATGCCTTATGGCAGCGATCTCTTCACATTGCCCGGTCGCCGACCTTATGGTCTCAACATTGAGACAGGCGAATTTGATGTGATCGAAGATGTGCAGGCCGTGGCGGCTCTCATCAGCCCGGCGCATACGCAAACATACCTCGCGGCTTTTGGTACTGATGAGGAAGATGCACCGACGCTGCCGCTCTACGCCTATACGGTGATCGGTTGGCTCGATGATAAATTCTATTGCACAGCAGTGCGCATCGATCCAGACGAACGTCAAGATTTAGAAAATTTTGATCACGAATTTATCGTGGAGCGCACCAAGGAACGACTCGCACAACATCCCGACAATCGCCTCATTCAGCACCTCGGACAAAATTGTAGCATCCGCTATTCATGTCCTGCGGCGCGCAATTTTTTCATGGGACGTTGGGAATGTCCGATTCCTGTTTCGCCTGCATGCAATAGTAATTGCATCGGGTGTATTTCTTTTCAACCCGAAGAACATGAAATCTCATCTTCGCAAGACCGATTGGATTTTATTCCAAGTGTAAATGAAATCGTAGAATTCACCGTGCCGCACCTCGAGAAGGCCGAGCGTCCGATCATCAGCTTTGGTCAGGGATGCGAAGGCGAACCATTGCTCGTATGGCAATTGATTCGCGATGCGATTATCAAAATTCGTTCGTACACCGACCGTGGTATTATCAATATCAATACGAATGGAAGTAAGCCAGCAGCGGTAGAAGAGTTGTGTAAAGCGGGATTGAACAGCATTCGCGTGAGCACCAACAGTGCGCGCAAGAATATTTACGAAGCCTATTATTTGCCCAACAATTATAAATTCGAAGACATCCGCGACTCTGCACGTGTGGTGCGCCAGCACAAAGGATGGGCAAGTATCAACTATTTTACCTTCCCCGGCATGACCGATCAGAAGGAAGAGTATGAAGCGCTGCGCGACTTTATCAAATATGCCGACATCACCATGATTCAATGGCGCAATTTCAACATCGATCCAGATTGGTATTTGGGCAAATTGAATATTGCGGAATTGCCCGAAGGCATTGGAGTGAAAAATATGATGGACTTGATTCGTAAAGAATTCCCAGCCCTTGCATTTGGATATTTCAATCCACCGAAAGAAGTACAAGAGAATTATTTTTTGAAAAGAGAAAAATTAGTCTGATGCGTACACTCATTTTCATCGTGCTGATTGTCGCTACAGGAGCGGCTTTCGGACAATACTCCATTATACCTCAACCGGTATCCATGCATGTAAAACCGGGAGTATTTACCCTCGATGAAAATGTAGAAATTGTAAGTAAAGAAGCTTGCGTGAAAGAAGCGCGCATGTTTGTGGCGTGGCTCAATAGCGCCACTGGCGGGCGATTCGAAGTAGTGCCAGCGGAGACGTGGCAATACAGCAAACCATTTATTCTTTTTGCCAGCGAAGACGCCAAGTCGATTGGCGAACTGAAAGCCACACCAGGAGTGAATCCGCGCTATTTGGAAATGATGGAAAAAACACCTGGCGGCGCGTACACCCTTTCGATGGACGAGCGCGGCATGACCGTGACAGGCACAGATCCCAAAGGTGTATTTTATGGCATTCAAACCTTGATGCAAATGTTTCCCGTCAATGCATACAGCGGCGAAATGCGACTGCCGTATCAGTTCACGAATGTCATTATCAAAGACCAGCCGAAGTTCGCGCATAGAGGTTTGTTGTTGGATTGTTGCCGCCATTTTATGACCGTAGATTTTATCAAGCGCTACATCGATCACTTGGCCTATTACAAAATGAACGTGCTGCACTGGCACCTTACCGAAGATCAAGGTTGGCGTATTGAAATAGAAAAGTATCCGCGACTAACGGAAGTGGGCGCGTGGCGCATCAATGCGGATGGTAAAAAATACGGCGGCTATTACACCAAAGCGCAGATACGCGACATCGTGCAATATGCGAATGCGCGCCACATCACCATCATCCCTGAAATTGAAATGCCCGGACACAGCGTGGCCGCCATCGCAGCATATCATCATCTCGGGTGTACCAAGGAACACATTCCCGTAGAACATGAATGGGGCGTGTTTAAAGATATTTATTGTGCAGGGAATGATAGCACCTTTCAATTTTTGGAAGACGTGCTCACAGAAGTATGCGAACTTTTTCCCGGACCGTACATTCACATTGGCGGTGATGAAGCGCCCAAGTATCGCTGGGAACATTGCGACAAATGTCAAGCGCGCATAGCAGCAGAAGGCTTGAAGAATGAAGCCCAATTGCAAACCTATTTCATCGAACGAATAGCGAAGTTTTTGGAAACCAAAGGCAAGCGCATCATTGGATGGGATGAAATACTGGAAGGCGGCATACCCGCGTCAGCCGCAGTGCAGAGTTGGCGCGGCGTAGAAGGCGGCATCGAAGCCGCCAAGCACGGACACAACGTAGTGATGTCGCCCACCAGTCATTGTTATTTTGACTATGGATTGGAGAGCATTGACACCGAGAAAGTCTATTCCTTTGACCCCATACCAGCGGATCTCGAAGCAGCCTATCGCAGTTATATTCTCGGAGCCGAGTGCAATATGTGGACCGAGCGCGCGCCGCAGGAAGAAGTGGACGACCGCCTGTTTCCGCGCATGCCAGCGCTGGCGGAAGTGTTGTGGAGTTACAATCCCAGCAGACAGTATATAGAATTTGAAAGGAGGTTGGGAGCGCATTATAAAATCTGGGACCGAATGAACATTCGGTATGGGTTTGCCACCGTGCCGTTGAAGTTTAGCACCAGCATTACCCAAGACAAAAAGATAGCCGTGGAAGCAGTGAAGACACCAGCGGATTTAAAGTTGGTGCTTGTAGAAGGCAAGAGTAGCAAATCATGGGAAGGTAAGTTGGTTGCGGCAGAGAATACCACGCTCGAAGTGAAAGCCATCTCGCCCAGTGGCAAGGAGTTTAAGAAATCGTTTGTGTTGAAGTTGGCCGTGCATCAAGCCTTGGGCATACGCGCGCAGATGAATTATGAGCCCAGCAAATATTATACGGGAGGGGGAGAAGGCGCCCTGACCGATGGCGTGATGGGCAGTAATAATTTTAGGGACGGACATTGGCAAGCGAAGACAGGACAGGACTTGCAGGCGACGATAGATTTTGGAAAAGAAATCACCTTCACCAAAGCCGGCAGCAATTTCTTTCACTACGCCAACGCCTGGATCTTTAGACCAGAGGAGTTGATCATTGAATATAGTAGTGACGGCAAAGTTTGGAAGGAGTGGGCCACTATCCCCGCCCCCATCGAACCCTCTCAAAGCGGCGAGCTCCCGCTCGAATATTTCACCACCAAGTCCGCCCCCACCACCGCGCGCTACATCCGCTTCACCGCCCTCACCATCGGCCCCTGCCCGACGTGGCATGATGCTGTGGGAGAGCCGAGTTGGATTTTTTGGGATGAGGTGGTGGTGGAGTAGGCTAGTATGCTAGTAGGAATGGGGATAGAGGAAATGTTGGTGGTTGAGATTGAATGGTTGTTGTGTTTGCGTGATAAATTCACGCGACGGGTGGTTTTTGTTCGATATTTAATAAAAAAGATTGTTTTTACCTATCTTTGCGTGAAAATTTCACGGAGATGTTGATTAGATTCGCAATAAAGAACTTGTTTTCTTTTAAAGAAGAAACAGAATTCAATTTGCTTCCCAGTAGAACGAAAAGACTAGCTCATCATAAGTATGAGAGAAATGGTATTGAGATTCTAAAGTTATCTGCTATCTATGGAGCGAATGGTTCTGGAAAATCTAATTTGATCCGCTCTATATCAACATTAAAAATGATGGTGTTACGAGGGGTCATACCTAATTCCCTATCAAATCACAAATTCAAACTTTCTGAATCATCTCAAACGGAACCTGTAGAATTAGCAATTGAGTTCTTTGCTCACGATACCATTTACTATTATTCTATTACTATCAATGAAGGACTAGTAGTAGATGAGTATTTTAGTTCAAATGATGAAAATCAAAATGATCTATTGATTTTTCATAGAAAGCGTGAAAATGGAAAGACTACAATTTCTTTTTCTAAAGAGTTTGAAAGTTACACGGAAAATACCACGCTAAAGAAAATCATTGAAACGGATTTGTTAAAATCAAATCAACCGCTGTTTACCCTATTAAATACGATTTCTAATCAAGCATTCGAGGATATTAGAGTGGCTTACAGTTGGTTTGAAAATGGACTTGCTATCATTTATCCTGAAACGAAAGTAACAGGTTTAGTGTTGGAAGTTGAGTCTCAACAAGGTTTTAAAGAGTTCGCAAATGAGCTTATGGGTTCATTTAATACGGGGATTACAAACTTGAAAGTAGATGTAAAAACAGTAGAGGAGTTTTTTGGAAAGGATAATCAAAAAGAAGTGGACGAAATAAAAGCTGATTTGCAAAACAATCCTGATAAGAAAATTGGCCTGCAATCCAATCCTAAGTCCGCCGAAGAAGTGGTTGTAGTAAACGATGGTGGAAGAATTTTGGCTAAAAGACTTTTATTCGAACATAAGGGCGATAAGAACCAAAACGTGGAGTTTAGTTTTGACGAGGAGTCTGACGGAACGAGAAGACTTATCGAGTATCTGCCCGCAATTAATAGTGTGATTCGCAATTCGCCTACCTTCATTATTGATGAAATAGAAAGGAGCATTCACCCTTTGATTATTAAAGAAATCATAAGCAAATTCAGTAAAGATGATTCGACCAGAGGTCAATTGATCTTTTCGACTCATGAATCTAATCTTTTAGATCAGGATATCTTTAGAACGGACGAAATTTGGTTTACTGAAAAGAGCGTTATGGGTACTACTAAGCTTTATTCTCTCA
>CANGVZ010000173.1 GCA_947457285.1 Flavobacteriales bacterium
CGGAAACTTCCTCTGAGGGCAAGGATGTTCTTTTTGTAAAGCACGTCTGCCGCTTGAAGATTCCGACCGTCGGGTGAAAATATAACCGCATCGGTCATTCCGTTTTTCACCAGCTGCAATGAAAGGAGACGATTATCTACTTTTTCAAAGTCAGGCCCCGTCATCTGAATCATGTCTATTTCAACCTGATCTCTTCCAAGGTTATCATACAGACTCAGCAACAATTCTTTTGGCTTATTATAAAAGAAATAACAACCATACAATAGATTCACACCCAAAACCCCAACAGTAGCCTGTTGCAACAAGGCATCCGGCTCATGAAGTCTCGCGTGAATAATGACTACATTGGGTTCCTTTGAAGGGTCAGTTTGAAATTTCATTCCCATCCAACCATGACCTTGAATGGTCTTGCTATAATTGATAGTGGCAAATGTATCTGCGAAAGAAAAGAACTTTTTACTAGCATGATCTTTTCTATTCAAACGAGCTTCAATCAATTTGTACTCATGATTGAGCATGTTTACGAGTCTTGGCTTACAAACGTATCGTCCCTTTTCTTCTTTGCCATATATGGCATCGCTAAAGTCTTTGTCATAAGCGCTCATTGCTTTTGCAATGGTACCGCTTGCGCCACCTGCACGGAAAAAATGGCGAACCACTTCTTGGCCTGCTCCTATTTCCGCAAAGGTTCCGTAAATCTCTGAATTGAGATTAATTCTCAACGCCTTTTGGCTTGCTGATAAAATGACACGCTCTAGTTCCAAAATAACTCGTTTTGTGTTGCTACAAAAATAACAACAACTCCCCCATCAAATTGCAGGGTTATAGATAGTTATTAGAATACTTTAAGGAATAACTTAAAGAATGTTTTTCGTCAGCTCCTGTAATTTTTCGACGGCAACCAACGTAGCAGGACATCTGTGAAGATTAGCGGTATAAACCTCTACTTGATCCTTAAAATCTTTTCTATACAAATGAGGGAATGTAGCGCAGTCGTGTGGACGCAATTCATAAACTGTACACAAACCATTCTTTTGGTCAAAGAACTGACATGGCGTGCTATCATTCATGATGTCACCAGTAGACTCCTCAGTATATAGCCACTTGTCATAAAACTCGTCGTAGGTCATACCCAAGCGTGCAGCAAGACGCTTTACTTCAGACTTTTTCCATGTAGGAGTCATCGTCATACAGCAATTACCACATGACTGGCAATTGATTTCTTTCCACGTCTCGGCTTCTGCCTGAGCGGTAAGTTTAGTAAGACCTTTGGGATTTTTTTTCGCGAGTTTCTTTAAAAATGCAGCGAGAACTTTCTTCTTTCTATAGGCTCTTCTTCGGAATTGGGCGACATTCACTTTTTCCTGCATGTGGTCAAATATTGAAAGGAGGGTATATTATAAAAAGAAAAAAAGGCAAGCCCCTTATATCGCACCGCTACAACCACCTGCCTTTGCTGCCTTCCGACCCTGGAGGATTGGGCGGGAGCTGGTCGTATAAGACTTGCCTTTAGGGCGCGAATGTAATAGTGTTTTTTCAAATTCCATACGTTTAATAATTCTCAGTTGAATATTTTTCTTTGTCGTCGGAGATATACCTTTGCGCGAAAGGCATTTAACCCATGAAAGATATTTCCATTGTCATCCCACTTTTCAATGAAGCCGAATCGCTTCCCGAATTACATCGCTGGATAAAAGAGGTGATGAATAACAATGGCTATTCATATGAAGTTCTTTTTATTGACGATGGCTCAAACGATGAGTCTTGGTCGGTAATTACCAGACTTCGCGCTGAGGATGATAATGTCAGAGGTTTTCGTTTTCAACGAAACTACGGTAAAAGTGCTGCTCTTCATATCGGGTTTGAGGCCTGCAATGGTAAAGTGGTTATCACCATGGATGCTGATCTGCAAGATAGTCCAGAAGAAATTCCAGATCTTAAGAAGATGATCGAAGTGGATGGCTATGATTTGGTAAGCGGATGGAAAAAAAAGAGATATGACCCAGTTTCTAAGACAATTCCAACGAAACTCTTCAATTGGGCGACGCGTCAAATGAGCGGAATTCACCTCCACGACTTTAATTGTGGGCTCAAAGCTTATCGTCGCAATGTTGTTAAGTCTCTGGAAATCTTCGGAGAAATGCATCGATACATTCCAGTAATGGCCAAAAAAGAAGGTTTTGGTAGAATTGGCGAAAAGCCTGTTGAACATAGAGCCAGAAAATACGGAACATCCAAATTCGGTATCGAACGATTCATTAATGGATTTTTGGACTTACTGACCATCACATTTATCTCAAGGTTTGGAAAAAAACCTATGCACTTTTTCGGCACCGTTGGATTATTGGTTTTCGTGATTGGCTTTGGAATTTTCACCTACATAGGCGGAAGCAAACTCATTGCGCTAATGAATGACGAGTACCAAAAGAACATAGCAGATCAGTCTATATTTTATATAGCACTGACCTGCATGATCATTGGAACACAGTTATTTTTAGCGGGATTCCTCGGTGAGCTTGTTGCTCGAAACTCCAGTCGTCGCAACGACTACAAGATTTCCGAAGAAATTTAATTACTGCTTTATCACTGACTTGTTTACATTCTGCCCATTGTTTTGGACTTGTAGAATGTAGAAGCCTGCTGCGAGGTTCTCTGTAGAAAGTGTGTATCTATAGTTGCTTTCCGTATTGTTGATTTTCTCGGAATAAACCAATCTACCATCCGTAGAGAGCAACTGAACCTTTGTTTCAATATTAGGAACCAAACCTTCAATTTGGATATTTACTTCTGAGCCAAAAGGATTCGGGTAAACTGACATGCCCATTCCAGAAGGATCTCCTGAATTGCCGTTATCACCATTGTTGTCGTTGTACCAACAAGATCCATCCTCTACAGTAGCGTTAGGATCATAATTTATAGCTGTGCTATCTGTACATCCATAAATATCACTGCACATACTATTTATTCCTATTGTTTCAGATTCGTTAGAACCAACTTCCAAAGTACCAGAGTACATTCCGCCTGAATATGAAATATTGTAAGAGGCACCATTCCATCCATCACCCCAGCTATCCAACAAAATCATTTCATAACAACCTGATGCAAGGCAACCGTAGTGATTGTAATCAGACCAGCTTGCATAGTTCGAACCAGCCATCACGGGTTGTAAATCTTCACCCACAATCATCCAAGAAACTTCACTTCCCCACATTTCTGTAGAAATAGAAACTTGTATGAGATTTTCTGGACATAGATCGTAGGTCACGCAAGAGCCATCGTCAACGTTTGCGAAAGGATTGTAGTTCAATGCATTCATATCAGTGCATCCGAGAATATTCAATTCACATTCTGAGTTTATTCCGAATGCCACCTCTGCATTATATCCATTGAACATATTGAAGGTCCCTGCAAGCTCGCCGTTCACATAAATGTTGAGTTCTCCATTATCCCAACCGTCACCAAATGAATCATAAAGCGAAATTTGATAGCAACCATCTGGAAGACAGCTATAGGTAATTCCAGAATAACCAGCGGTTGAATAGATTCCACCCTGAGTGTATACTATATAGGATGCCTCATTTGGCCAAGTGCTGCCCACCAATTCGAATTCCACCAAATTCATGAAACAATCTTGTGCGTAAAAACAATTGTAATTGTAATTAGCACTTGCATCATAGTTTAACGCCAAGGGATCCATACACCCGTAGATAGGATAAATACAAGAACCGTCAAAAACTGTAGCAGATGGATCATAGTTGATTGCTTGTGGATCCGTGCATCCAAAGTCGATAATAGGACCACAAACACCGTTCAAACTGAAAACGGTTCCCAGCACTTCCATGCCTTGTGGCAACTCATTATTGATTATTTGAATATTATTAAAATTTATCCAGAAGTAACCACCGTACCAACCGAATGGCCCTTGGTTGTTAATCATATTAACAGTATAGCATTGCGTCGAATCCAAACAAAGATTGTAATATTCAATGGCTCCGCTAGATAGATTATTTACATAAATCACCTCATTGCCACTCTCATCGAGAATTTGAAGTTCTACTTGATTTCCATTTGAATACGTGCAAACATAAAGCATAGCTTGAACTGCATTATCTACGTTGCAGTATTCACATGATCCATCATCTTGGTTTGCATAGGGATCATAATTGAGTGCACTTGAGTCAGTGCAACCTTCATAGTAACATGGCTCCCCAGAAATTTGAGCAGCGGGATTGTAGTTCACAGCATTTGGATCAAGGCAGCCTGAAATTGGGCCGCAAGTACCATCCACACTAAACTGAACTATTTCTGTTTGATTACCAGCTTGCAAACCGTCGTTGATGTACTGAACGCCATTGCCATTCACCCAGAAATAACCATTAAACCAACCATTGGGCCCCGTGTTGTTATGCATGATGGCACTATAACATTCTCCTGGCATTAGGCAGATGTCCACGTATTGAATGGCTCCGCCTGTAAGACCGCTTAAATAAGCGACTTGCTCACCAGCGCTATTGTTGATTGTAAGCTCTACTTGATAATCATTACTAAATGTGCATAAATAAAGTGTTCCCACAAATGCACCTTCACCTTCGCACAACTCACATGAACCGTCGTCTGAGTTAGCTGCAGGATTATAGTTGAGAGCGCTTGAATTGGTGCAGCCTTCAATAATACAACTACCATCATCGTCCGTAGCTTCAGGATTGAAGTTGGAAGCCACTGGGTTCGTGCAACCTGGGATAATGATGTCGTAATTGATAGAGAAAGTTATTGGAATGGTGCACGCATTGGCAAAATCCCCTACGCGTAAATAATATGTCTGACCTGTAATTAAAGCTACAGTAAGAGTTGATTGCATACCGCATCCATCATCGTTTTGTGCGATGAGATTTTGCGTTTCACTCGTCACCGGAGGGCAAGCAGAGTACAACCACAAACGCGTATCGCAAGAACTCAAACCACACGTCTGAATCACCACTTGAATATCTTCAGTTGGACTAAGGGTAAACCAGTTGTCTTCATTGAATACAGTAAGTGTAGAAGGAATTGAAAGCGGTTGAGCTTCAACGCATGTAGCTCCTCCTGGTGATTGAGAAATTGCATTATTTGCAGAGAAAACGAGCGCAAATACAGCCAACACAAAATATAGAGACTGTTTCATAGGGGGGATATTAAGGTTTCGGCACCCAATATAGGGAACTATTTTCAAAGACAATTAATTAAGTCAAATAGTTGCTTCGGCCTTTGATTTAAAGACTAGCCGATTACCCCACTTCCAATGAGTTCATCTCCTTCATACCATGCTACAAACTGACCAGCAGCTATACCTTTTTGGAGCTCATCAAAGATCACATACAATCCACGCTCACCCATAACCAACTCACAACCAACCAATTCCTGACGATAACGAATCCTTCCAGCATAGCGCTTGCGATTACCTTCGGTGAGTGTGAGATCTTCCCTTATCCAATGAATATCAGATTTTTCAACAAATAATCCACGTCGCAAAAGTGCAGGGTGGGTTTCTCCCTGACCGGTAAACACTATATTACTGGAGGTATCAGTCTTTACAATGAATAAAGGTTCTGCCTTTCCTCCCACTCCAAGCCCTTTTCGTTGCCCAACCGTATAATAATGAGCACCTTGATGCTTTCC
>CANGVZ010000174.1 GCA_947457285.1 Flavobacteriales bacterium
GGTGGTGAAACAAGAACTGTAGTCAGCGGCATCGCAGAATCATACACTCCAGAAGAAGCACTGGGTAAAACCGTTCTATTCCTAGCCAATCTCGCGCCTCGCGAGATAAAAGGAATTGAAAGTCAGGGCATGATTTTAATGGCTGAAAATGCAGATGGAAGTCTATCATTCATGACACCCGAAAAGGCAATTCACCCAGGTTCTATCGTGAAATAATAAGTAATGATATAGCTCGATACAGCATATACTTACACTAAAGGTGAATACTCACTTTTTAGAAAGTATTGCGCGTGACGATATGTAAAGAAGCTCTGCTACCTTTGTAAAATAAAACCGAGATATGCCAGAATTTCTTTACAACAATAAACTATACTACAACCCCGTGGAATTTGCGATGGATAGAATCGGGGGAACATGGAAAATGCCTATTCTTTGGAGACTAAAAGATAACGTGATGCGATATGGCGAATTGAAAAAGGACATTCCGCATATCACTCATAAAATGCTCACCAGTCAACTGCGAGAGCTGGAAGAAGAAGGATTTATAAAAAGAAAAGTATATGCAGTAGTACCTCCAAAAGTAGAATACTCTATTACCAAGAGAGGACAACGCGCTATTGTCATCATTGACAATATCAGAAACTATGGCTTAGAGTTAATGAAAGATTTTGGGGTTGAGCACAAAAAGATTGCGCAGCACAAAAAATTAAAGTAAGTCTGTCCTAGAGATTTTTTATTCCTTCAAAACAAAGCTTACTAATATCTGCAACGATGTTTGGTAACAACTCATTATTTCTTCCTTTGGTCATCACCACGAGCGTATATGGATTCTCATTTAAGTATACCACTCCACCCTCATGAAAGTTGAATCCTTCCTGATATGGTCTTTCTCCAAACTTATGTGCCACCACCAATTCTGTAGGTAGGTACTTTACAAACGCTCCCTTATAGTTTGAGCGACTCAATAATCCCAAAGCCCACTCGCTATGATCGCGACTCAAATAGCTTCCATTGTACAACACACGCAAGTAGCGATTATATTCCATGACAGAAATTTCAAAATTCGGATCATCAATATCTGGAGTTCTAGATCCTAGATCGCCCATGACCGAGGCGAAGGAGGCGCGATTGATGTTTTTATTCAACAAATTCGTGGCGTCGTTATCACTGTTAACAATCATCTCCGTAATCAACTCTCGCACACTGTAAGACTTTCCAACTTCCAATGGAGGACTTGTTCTAATTTGCTTTATTCCAACTTCATTTATTTTGCTATCCAAAACGAAAACTCTGTCTAAAAGACCTGGCTGTTCCTCCGCATCTCGCAAATAGGTGAGCATTATCGCTACCTTCATCAAGCTCCCTGGATTGTACATTGCATTGCCATTGATTTCAAACCAATAACCAGAACGATGAGTTTTCAGGTAAACGCTCGCTTGTTGAATTTGCCCGCTCTTTTTCTTCTCTTGAATATATTTGTTTACGGAAGCCTTTATAGAATCTAATTCCGGTGAACTGCAAGCGATATCAGCAAGCAAAAGAGGTTTTACAAATCTGTATTTGTTCTTTACATTAAGCCGCAAAGCCTCCATAGGGCAAGTTACACGCTCCGCAGCCTTCATAGCCTTGACCCCCTTTTCAGGCTTACTCGTTTGTGTAGAGTTACTTACAGCAAGATATGTAATCGAAGAACTTAAAAGAGCAACAAGCACTAACGCTCCAAAGAAGAACTTTTTGGACATGGAAAAATATTTGGTTTCAAAATCACGACGAAGGTACATATTAGAAGCAAAAAGCCCCACCCGCTCGGGCCTAAATGTATTTTTAGAGGGCTTAAGTTGATCTTATTTAACTTTGTCCCATGACTTTACAATCAAGAGAAAAAATTGCAGAATTCTATGACTCCTATGCCCAAAGTCAAAAAAGGACTGGCATCAATATTCGACATAGAATGATTATCAAGAAGTTGAAATCTGCTGGGCTTCAGTCAAACTCCGTCGTGCTCGAAATTGGCTGCGGTATTGGCACACTCACATCTCTTTTGATCAAAAACTGCAAACACCTCACCGCCGTTGATATAAGTCCAGAAAGTATCCAACAAGCTAAAAACTTTCTTCAGAAACATTCGAATATCGCTTTTGCGGTAACTGATATGTCTGATTTTCAATCACCTCACCAATTCGATTTCATTGTACTTCCTGATGTTTTGGAACATATACCGGTGGAACAACATCCAATGCTATTTGAAAAAATGAAGTCGTTATTAAAAGAAAATGGGAAAATCTGTATCCACCTCCCTGACCCGTACGCCCTCGACTTTGTAAGAAAAGAAAAACCGGAATTACTTCAAATCATTGATCAAAGCATTTATTCAGACATACTCGTACGCAACATCTACACCAACCAACTTACACTCCATAAGCTTGAAAGGTATTGCCTTCAAAAAGAATTGCCCGATTATCAATGGATTGAAATCATTCACAGGCCCAACTACCAAGCCTTCCCGAATAAAGTTTACTCCAGAGCATTGATTGATCAGCTCAAAGTGCGACTTTAGATGAGACCTTGCGAAATAAGGCGCTCTCCAATTTGAATTGCGTTGGTCGCTGCTCCTTTGCGAAGGTTATCACTTACAATCCAACAATTAATGGTATTGTCTTGTGTCTCATCCTTCCTCAATCGACCTACAAAAACAGCGTCGCTATTGTGGGCGTCCAACAAAGGCATTGGATACTCAAACGCAGCTATGTTATCTTTCAAAACAACGCCGCTCGTTTCAGAAAGTACTTTTCGAATCTCGTTCAGATCCGGCTCATTTTCAAATTCGATATTAACTGATTCAGAGTGTCCTCCAATAACCGGAACACGCACTGCTGTCGCCGTAACCCGAATATTATCATCACCCAAAATCTTCTTTGTCTCCAAAACCATCTTCATCTCTTCCTTCGTGTATCCATTCTCCAAAAAAACATCAATTTGGGGAATCAGATTGAGATCGATAGGATAACGATACGCCATTGGACCATTGATGCCAGCCCTTTCGTTCATCATCTGATCTACAGCAGCCACACCAGTACCAGTGACACTTTGATAAGTGCTCACCACCACACGCTTCACCTTATAGAGCCTATGCAAAGGTGCTAATACCATCACCATTTGAATCGTACTACAATTGGGATTAGCAATGATAAAATCCTCATTGGTCAATGTGTTGCCATTGATCTCGGGAACAATAAGTTTCTTCGTTGGGTCCATTCGCCACGCCGAAGAGTTGTCAATGACTCTACAACCTATATTAGCAAATCCTGGTGCCCATTGCAAACTTGTACCGCCGCCCGCACTAAACAAAGCAAGCTGCGGCTTCTCAGCAATCCCCTGTTCTACTGATCGCACTCGCCAAGCCTTTCCCTGCCAAGAAATTTCCTTACCAACAGACTTCTCCGAAGCCACTGGAATTAGCTCAGTAACCGGAAATTTTCTCTCATTCAGCACCTCTAACATTTTCGAGCCTACTAAACCCGTGGCCCCAACGACAGCGACTTTCATATTTTCAAAAAATTTGCTTACAAAGCTAATAAGATAATTCACCGCAAATTAACATTTATTACTCCGCAATTCTTAAGTTTGAGGCTAATATGAGAAGACTCGATTTCTTTCTTACTTGTCTGTTGATGATTTCGACACTGATGGCTTTCTCTCAAGTAGAAGAATCCTTTAGTGATGGAGATTTTACAAATAATCCAACTTGGCAAGGCAACACCGATTTGTTTGCTGTCAACGCAAGTGGCCAACTGCAATCTGTAGGAACCGTTGCAGGACAAGCTGCACTATATACCACCTTCAGCAATACAAACCTTGATCAAAAAGAGTGGCAGCTTTTCATTCGACAAACCTTTGCGGGTAGTGACAACAATCAGTCTCGTATTTATCTGGCTGCATCGGCAGCACCCTTAGCCTACACAGGCACCGGCAGTGCTGGTGTGCAAGGCTACTTCCTTCGATTCGGCGAAGGCGGAAGCAGCGATGCCATCAGACTCTTCAAAGACACCGGCACCGGAACGCCCACAGAATTGGCCGCTTGCTCCGCCGGAGCCATCAGTGCTTCGTTCACCGCAAGAGTGAAAGTAACAAGATCTTCCGCTGGAACTTGGAACATTTTCGTTGATTATTCTGGTGGAACTGCTTTTGTGCAGGAGGCCACCACCACTGACTCTCAATTCAACACTTCCAGCAATCTCGGAGTAATCTGCACCTATACCGCCTCGAACGCAGACAATTTCTTTTTTGACGATTTCTATTTTGGCGATATCATCGTCGACACAACACCACCACAGGTCACTTCCGTAAATGCTATCAACGCAACCACCCTCGAAGTAGTATTTTCTGAAGCAGTGAACAACACTGCAATCATTACATCCAATTACCAAATTAACGGAGGAAGTAATCCCACAAATGCCGTCATTTCAGGCTCCAACCCTGCCCTGGCAACACTCTCATTTAGTGCACCGTTCGAAGCCAATGTCAATCTGCAGCTCAATGTTTCAAATATTCAAGATTTGAATGGAAATACTATAGTTCCAGTTTCCTTTCCTTTTTTGTTCTTCGTGCCGGCTGCACCGAACTTTCGTTCGGTTGTTTTTAACGAAATCCTTGCAGATCCAACTCCTACGCAAGGCCTGCCTGACGCTGAATTCATAGAACTCTTCAACCCCACCAACGAGGTATTCAACTTAGAAAATTGGGTATTGGTTAACTCAACCACCCCAAAAACACTACCATCATTCAACCTTACCCCAAACAGTTACGTTATTCTCACTGATGCCAACAACGTTGGACTGTTTTCAAATGCAATTGGTATCTCCTCATTTACTGCCCTCACCAATTCCACAGATAGCCTAACACTGCTAGATAATCTCGGAAACATTATCGATATTCTTGTATACTCTGACGATTGGTTTATCACAAGTGAGAAAGCTGACGGAGGTTGGACCTTAGAACAAATCAACCCTCTATTTCCTTGCTCCACCGCGAGCAATTGGTCTGAAAGCAATGCCGCCACTGGAGGTACTCCTGCCGCTCAGAATAGCATATACAGCGAGGCGCCAGACACCGCAGCGCCAACAATACTCAATTATGGCAACTCCACTGCCAATAGTATTTCGATCACCTTCAACGAGACAATGGAAAACAACACTTCCAATATCGTCGTTGATATCGAGCCAACACTGGGTAGCGTGAATCTCATTTGGAGTAATAGCAATACTCTAAACATCCAAACCGAACAAACATTCGGTATTGGAGTATTTTATACAATTGTAATTTCTGGACCGAATGACTGTTCGGGTAATGCTTTGGAAGCCTCTTCAATTGACTTTATAATTGGTTTTGAACCCGAACAAAATGAGCTGATCATCACGGAAATTATGGCGGCTCCCTCCTCCTCTATCGGTGCCTATCGTGCTGAATATGTAGAAATATTTAATAAATCTAATCGCGTATTGGACATCACGGACATGAATCTCAATAGCGGTGCCTTTCTTCAACAGCGCATTATTTTACCAAATAGCTATCTAACATTAGCGAACGTTACCAATGTGAGTGAACTTGATAATGTTTCAAATATCGCATACATGGCGAGTTTTCCTGGACTCAC
>CANGVZ010000175.1 GCA_947457285.1 Flavobacteriales bacterium
CCCGAGATATTTGGTACTCATCACAGAACACTCAAGGTGCCATCCGGGGAAACCTTTGCCCCACGGGCTATTCCACTGCATCAAGTGTGAAGGTTCAGCTTTTTTCCAAATAGCAAAATCGAGTGCATCGCGTTTTTCGTCTTGTCCGTCGAGTTCGCGGGTATTGGTATAAAGCTCATCGATCACTCGGCCGCTCAACTTTCCGTATGGATATTTTTCATTGAATTTGCGAACGTCAAAATAAACCGAACCGTTGCTCTCGTAGGCGTATCCGTTATCAATGATCTCCTGAATCATTTCGATTTGTTCTACGATATGACCTGTCGCCGTAGGTTCGATAGAAGGATTGAGGATATTGAAAAGGCGCATTACATCATGGAAACCATTGGTGTATTTCTGCACGATTTCCATTGGCTCGAGGTTTTCGAGTTTGGCCTTTTTCGCAATCTTATCTTCCCCTGTGTCTCCGTCTCCTACGAGGTGGCCCACATCGGTGATATTGCGCACGTAACGCACTTTGTAACCAATAAATTGGAGGTATCTATATACAATGTCGAACGTTAGGAAAGTACGCACATTGCCGAGGTGTACATCGCTATAAACGGTAGGTCCGCAGACGTACATTCCTACCATGCCAGGTACGATGGATTCGAAGACTTCTTTTTTTCTAGAAATGCTATTGTAAATGACGAGTTGTTGGTCCATGGGGCAAAAATAGGGAAAAGAGGGCGAGGGGGGAACAAGGAACAAAGGAACATGGAACAAGGGAACAAGGGAACAAGGGATTTTTGGGAACAAGGGATTTTTGGGAACAAGGAACAAGGGAAATAGGAAATAGGAAATAGGGAATAGGCATAGGCATAGGCATAGTGATAGGGAATAGGGAAAGGAGTAGGAATTGCGAAGACACTGTTTCAAAAAGTGTGTAAGTTTTTTAGATCAGGGTTTAATTCGTGATTCAAAATTCGCAAGAACTAATTCGCAAGAACTAATTCGCAAGAACCAATTCGAAATTCCTGTTCCCTACTCCTTGTTCCTTGTTCCCAACCTCCTTGTTCTTCCGCTAGTTCTCCTTCATCGCATTCGTAAGGTAGATATACGGTTCCATCATGTGGTGGATGAAGACCTTGTTGGGGTCGTCGGGAAATTCTTTGTAGTAATCGCCCCGCGCGTAGAGAACCACGGGGATGCCACAGCGCACGTAATGAAAACAATCTTTTAATTCTGGTATGCGATGATAGGGCAAGGTCTTCAACACAAAGTCACCCGCAGTGTTGCCGAGATACTTTTTAAATGCTCTGCGCGCTTCGATGGTGGGCTCGTTCATGTCGTTGTATGCTTTTTTCACAAACAACCGCGTGGTCCACTTTTGCTTAGCTAACATCGGATCGACATTTTTGAATGGATTTATTTCATTAAAATCATCAATCGTCTGCACTGTGATGGGTGTCTCAGGTACCCAATCAGCAGAGTTGACAACAGTGAAGGCCCATCCAAAATTCGATGCTTCATAGTCGTAGGCAAAATAGAGATTGCCCGGTTTAGGAGCAGCGCTCGCATAGGTCTTGATGCGTATATCGCTTGGCAATTTTCCATTCTCTTTCATTTTTCTCAATTGAGCTGTCATCAAGATGGCAAGCGCTCCGCCCTGGCTGTGACCCGTGATTAGAAAATCGCGCACGCCTGCTTTATAACAAGAGTCGATTTGTTGCAATACTGTTGGTAATAAATGTGCCATTCCCAATGTCCATCCTGCGTGCACGCATGCTTGTGGATGATCCGCTAAATGATATTCTTGTGTCACGCCTTCTGCAATAGTGACCTGTCCTTTGGCGGGAATCATACCTGAATAAAAATTGGCCAACCAACTTGCGCCAGCACTTGTAGTGCCACGAAAATTAATAGACACCACTCCATCATGTCGATGCTGCCATAAATCCCAACGATTGTCAAGCCCCACTACAGGCGATCTGTAAAGACGTTTCCAAACCTTCGGAGCTTCTACTTTTTTGAAAAAAGTCGAGTCACCTTGACGTGATGTCATCCGCAAGACTTCCAGGTATTCTTCGCGATCAAATCCTCTTTGAACTTGAGCGCATAACAAATGGGGTAAAAAGATCAACATGATAATCAAGAAGTGTCTCATTCAACAAAAATAAGTTGAACAAGGGTACTTCACAAGACTTTGCTTGAGAATAGATTAGAGACCGTCAGCCCCTCCACCCATGGCCTTATACAAGCCAATTGAACTTTGATATTGATTTTTCAAAGCCTCGATGTATTCTATCTCTGCTTGCAAACGATTGCTCTGCATGAGCAGTACTTCCACATAACTCGCGAATCCCGAAGCGAAGAGTTCATTCGAAATTTCCACACCCTGTGCCATAACTTCGCGCTGCTGGCCGCGTACTTGGGTAATTTCAGCGAATCCCTCCAATCTTCGTATCTCCGTATTAATCTCAGCAATAGCAGTAAGTAATTTCTTTTTATACTCCAAATGCGCCACATTAAAATCTGCCACCGACTGTCGGTAGTTTCGCTTAATGGTATTGCGATTGACAACAGGTGCGGCCAAACTCCCAATCATTGTGTAAGCCATGGAAACGGGAAGGTTGAAAAAGAAGTCTGGATTAAAAGAATTGATTCCGAAAAATCCAGTCCATCTTAAATCCGGCAAATAACCGGCTTCAGCAATCTTCATATCGGCCGTAGCAGCATCTTTAAAATAACTCACCTCCCGAATGTCCATTCGGTTTTTCAAAATAGTATTTGGCGTCGAAAATCCGCGCAATTCGGGAAGGTTAGACGCATCGAAGGTTTGTTGTCTGGCGATAGTTCCCTGTGTTCTTCCCATCAGTGCATTCAGTCGAAACTCCTCCTCTGCCAACTCCACTTTCTTGGTGGCCAACATCGCTCGAAAATCAAGCAATTGCGCTTCGAATTGTTTCACCCCAAGTTCATTGACACGCCCCGCCTCCTTTTGCAATCGAATAATTTCTACTGCCGTTGTTTGCAAAGCAATGTTTTGTTCGATAGCCTTTATCTCTGCGTCGAATGCCAGGATACGATAATAACTATTGGCTACACTTTCCACCAACATTGTTTGGACCCATCTTCTACCCTCTTCACCAGCTAACAATTGAGCCTTTGCCTTCGCCTTTCGATTTTTGTAGCGTCCCCACAATCCCGCTTCCCAAGTGGTTTGTACGCCAAGAAGATAGTCTGGCACTGGGTCAGGAATCTGCCGTGCAGCGTCCACATTTTCAGATAAGTTGGTATCAAAATTCCCCACTCCATCGATGGTATATTCACCAAATCGAACTGCACCAGCGCCAGCAGTGGCGGCTATCTCAGGAGCAATGGCATTTTTTTGCGCCACCAACTCCACTCTATTTCGCATCACCCTTTGCATCGCAATCTCCATATCTGGATTATTGGAAATGGCCTCCGCAATAATATTGCGCAGCAAAGAATCTTTGTAAAATGTTCTCCATTGAATGGTGGCTGTGTTCGTGGTATCAGCGCTCTTTGCTGGCTGCGACCATGCTGCTGGCACATCCACTTTCTCATTCACCGTCATAATCTTCTCCATTTTACATGAAGAAAAAAACACAGCACATACAATGGTTATAAACCCAATATTTTTCATACTATTTTACAGACTTAGATTTCCACTTAGCCTCTACTGAAGCGAAGATGTAGTATAGACCAGGAATGATGATAACACCGAAAAGGGTACCAATCAACATACCTCCAGCAGCCGATGTACCAATGCTTCTGTTACCCATTTCACCAGGACCACTCGCTATTACCAGAGGAATAAGACCAGCAATGAATGCAAGAGAGGTCATCAAAATAGGACGCAGACGCGCTGCTGCACCTTGCACCATCGCATCACGAATAGATAATCCCTCCTTGCGTTTTAACACCGCAAATTCCACAATCAAAATTGCATTTTTCCCGAGCAAGCCAATCAACATCACCAGTGCTACCTGTGCATAAATATTGTTCTCCAGACCAAGAATGTAGAGGAAACCAAAGGCCCCGAAAATTCCTGTGGGGAGAGAGAGAAGAACAGGAAATGGCAACATGAAGCTCTCGTATTGAGCGGCCAGCAAGAGGTAAACGAACACCAAACAAATAATGAAAATAAATAAGGTCTGATTACCAGATTCAATCTCTTCGCGCGTCATACCTGACCATTCGAAGACGAAACCACGCGGCAATTCTTTTTCAGCAATCTTATTGATAGCCGCGATCGCATCACCGCTACTGAACCCTTCCTCAGGCATACCAGTAATCATGGTAGCATTGAACATATTGTATCGTGTGATTTGCTCCGGACCGAAGACACGGTCTAGTTGTATGAATGAAGAGAATGGTACCATTTCGCCTCTATCATTTTTCACGTACATTTTCAAGACATCCTCGGGCTTTTTGCGATAGTTTGGATCTGCTTGTACCATCACCTTATACATCTGACCAAAGCGAATAAAGTTGGACGCATAATAGCTTCCGATTAACGTCTGTAAAGTTGACATTGCAGCGTCCACACTCACACCCAACTTGGAAGCCATTTCATAATCCACATTGATTACATATTGCGGGAATGTTGGGTCGAAGCTGGTGAAGGCTTCCTTCACTTCGGGGGAGTCATTTATTTTTTTAATAAAATCATCTGCCACCTCATCCAATCGATTGAGACTACCGCTTCCGCTTTTGTCAATCAATCGCAACTCAAAACCGCTGGAGTTTCCGAAGCCAGGAACAGTAGGCGGAGGAAAGAACTCCACTTTTGCGTCGGAGATTTGGGCTGTCTCTGACTTCAGCCATTCCATGATATCATAGACATCCTCCTCGCGTTGATCCCAAGGCTTGAGGTTGATCATCGCCATTCCGTAAGATGCGCCCGCGCTTTCTGTGACAAGACTATAACCACCGAGTGACGTGATATTTTCAATCACATCATTCTTTTTACAAATCTGCGCCAACTGATCGAGCACCGCTCCCGTGCGCTCGACGGTGGCACCAGGAGGAGTGGTGACATTCACATAAATAACACCTTGATCTTCTGTAGGAATGAATCCTGTAGGAAGATAAACTGCACTCAGCCAAGTGGCACCAACGAAGAAACCTAAGAACAGCCAGGTTCGACTTGGTTTTACACCAATTGCTCCGACTAAACGCTCGTACCGAGCATTCATTCGGTCATAACCACTGTTAAACCAAATAAAAAACCGCCCAAGCCAACCTTTTCCGTTTCCGTGAGAAGGTTTGAGCATTAGCGCGCACAAGGCAGGAGTGAGTGTTAACGCATTTATACCAGATATTGCGATGGCTATTGCCAACGTCAACGAAAACTGCCGATAGAAAATTCCCACAGGACCAGACATGAAGGCCACGGGAATGAATACCGCAGACATCACGAGCGTGATGGCAACGATTGCCCCACCGATGTCTTGCATCGCTTCTACAGTAGCATCAAAAGCGCTCATGCCCTTTTCATGCATTTTAGCGTGAACCGCCTCTACCACCACAATCGCATTGTCCACCACAATACCAATTGCAAGTACCATTGCAAATAGTGTAAGAAGGTTGATGGAAAAACCA
>CANGVZ010000176.1 GCA_947457285.1 Flavobacteriales bacterium
TAGGTGGTGGCGTCCGAGAAGTGAGCCATCCTAGTTATCAGGCATGGCGTTATGCGGCATTGTTGGAGGGGTTTAATGAAGAAGTGTACAATCAGAATATCTCTCTTCAGCCTTGTGCCTTCTTGCATAATTGTGAAATGCCTGGGGATTTGGTTTCTCATTTTTACGATGAGCATTTGAAAAAGGCCCCCTTGTTCATCAAGAACGATGTGGTGAAGTTGGCGGAGTTTATCAAGTCGTTTGTGAAATTCGGCGATCCCACCAACATCATGTATCGCATTGAGAACGGTCGTATTCGTCCTTCCAAAACCATTGCCGATAGCATTGCAAAAATGATCAATGGGAATGAGGAATTTGTGATGATCGACGATCAGAAAATTGCTTTTGAGTTTGCTCGAAATTTGGTTCACGCTTCTTCATACAAAGAGAAGAATGTCCTCGTAGTGCGCGGAGGACCTGGAACTGGAAAGTCGGTTGTTGCTATTCAGTTGACTGCCCGATTAACAGCCGAGCAGAAGTTGGTTCAGTATGTCAGTAAAAACAGCGCTCCGCGCGATGTTTATGCGAGTAAGCTAACAGGATATCGCACGAAGTCGTGGGTGAATAATTTGTTCAAAGGTTCAGGCGCATACATCAATACGCCGAATGGGGAGTTTGATGCATTAATTGTTGATGAGGCGCATCGGTTGAACGAGAAGAGTGGCATGTTTTCGAATTTGGGAGAGAATCAGATTAAAGAAATTATAGAAGCAGCCAAGTGTTCCATCTTTTTCGTAGACGAAGACCAGCGCGTGACAATGAAAGACATTGGTTCGCGAGGAGAAGTTGAATTTTGGGCCAAGAGAGCAGGAGCGAAGGTTCATTATTTGGAATTGGAAAGTCAGTTTCGATGCAATGGAAGTGATGGCTATTTGGCTTGGTTGGACAATATGTTGGGAATACGCAAGACTGCAAATTTGAATATTGATGAATTGAATTATCAATTTGAAGTGGTCGACGATCCGAATGAATTACGTAGACGAATAACTGAATACAATTCGGAACGAAATCGCGCGCGCATGGTGGCTGGATATTGTTGGCCATGGAATTCGAAGAAGGACAAGAAGGCCATGGATATAGTTATCCCGGAATACAATTTTGGGATGCAGTGGAATTTGACTCAGGATGGTATGCTTTGGATCATCAGTCCAGAGTCCGTGAATCAGATTGGTTGCATTCATACCTGTCAAGGATTGGAAGTGGATTATGTTGGAGTCATTATTGGCCCGGACATGGTCATCAGAAATGGCCGATGGGTTTGCAGACCCGAATATCGCGCCAGCAGCGACAAGAGTGTTCACGGCATGAAGTCCCTCATGAAACGCGACCCGCAGAAAGGACAAGAAATGGCAGACTTGATTATTAAGAACACCTATCGAACGTTAATGACAAGAGGGATGAAGGGTTGTTTGGTTTATAGCTGTGATGAGGAGACGAGGGAGTTTTTGAGTAATTTAGTTCTTTCTAAATCTTAGTAATGGTATTTACCCTAACAATGAGGAACAAGGAATAGAATGTCTAAAACGAGTATTTTCATAAGTAGTGTTCAGAAGGAATTTGAAGCGGAGAGGCTTGCATTGTGCGAATACATCTTGGCAGACCCTCTTTTGGGGCGTTTTTTCGAACCTTTTGTTTTTGAGAATTTACCTGCTTCTGATCAACGAGCGGATGCTATTTATTTGCGTGAAATTGAAAGGTGCTCAATATACATAGGGCTTTTTGGTAAAAGCTATGGACTAATCAACTCTGAGGGCATTTCTCCGACAGAGCTTGAATTTGATAGAGCGTCAGCCTTGCATAAGACTCGTTTTATTTTCTTGACTAAACACATTGCGAGCGATCGCCTTCCGCAGCAAAATGCATTAATTGAAAAGGCTCAGTCTTTTTTAGTTCGCAAGAAGTTTGAAACCATTGACGAACTGAAATCAGCTGTTTATGCCTCGCTTGTTCAATACCTAATGGAGAAGGAAATTATACGCATGGGTCCGTTTGATGCATCCATTCATCCTTCGGCTACTCTTGCTGATATAAATGAAAGGAAAGTCAATGATTTTGTTCGTGTTGCTCAATCCAAAAGAGGTTTTGCTTTGGCGGAATCGTCGAGTGTGGAAGATGTTTTTACACATCTTAATTTAATTAATGGCAAGCGTATTTCAAATGCAGCAATTTTGTTGTTTGGAAAAGATCCCCAACATTTTTTTATTAATTCGGAAGTGCGTTGTGCTCACTTTCATGGTGAAATTGTAGAAAAGCCTATTCCGTCTTATAAGGTTTTTAAAGGAGATGTATTCGAATTGGTCGATCAGGCAGTGGATTTTGTTCTCTCTAAGTTGGATTATTCTGTCGGTACAAGGTCTTTGGAAACATCAATCCCGGGTAAATATGAAATCCCGAAAGAGATTATTTCAGAGGCTGTGGTTAATGCTATTGCTCATAGAGATTATACCCAAAACGGTAGTGTTCAAATCATGTTATTTCGTGATAGATTAGAAATAATTAATCCAGGAGCGTTGCCTTTGGGATGGTCAATAGAAAAGTTGAAGAGGCCACACGCCTCAGTCCCTTTTAATCCGCTGTTGGCAGAGCCAATGTACCTTAAAGGGTATATAGAGCGTTTGGGAACTGGAACAGCAGATATGATGCGCCTTGCACAATTGAATAATTTGCGGGAACCCATATTTGAGCAGAATGAAGATTTTACAATTACGATTTACCGGCCAAGTACCAACCAAGTACCGACCAAGTACCGACCAAGTACCGACCAAGTAACTATCAACTACGAATTGGGTAGTGTTGAAGTTCGAAATTTATTGAAAGTGGTTGAAGGAGAGATGAGTAGTAAAATGATAAAAGAATCGCTTGGACTAAATCACAGTGGAAATTTCCGCGAAAATTACATTGATCCAGCACTCCGCGATGGTTTAATTAGAATGAAATATCCCGAAAGCCCTAATCATCCGAAGCAGCGATATTTGTTGACGGCTTTGGGTGAAGAAGTGAAGAGGCAATTGGGAAATTGGTCAGACATCGTCTGACCAATTGAGTTGTACGATTTTTTAGGACAACTGAATTTATACTCACTATCTCCCACCCTCAAAAACGTACTTCCTATGATAGCTCACATTTGATTCATTCAGATGCGAGGCGTTGTTGCGTGGGACAAAAATCTTATGATTAGAGAACTCATGGAAATATTCATTGATGCGACTACCATTGAGCTTGGGGGAGATGATGAGTTCCCGTTCCTCAGAAATGCTAATGGCGCCGCGATCCAATGCCCAGTGATGAATCTTACACAAGGCAATACCGTTGGTTATGTGATCATCTCCAAAATGTTGAATAGGTTTGACATGACAGGCATCAATGCCAATGAGTGTGTCCCCTAGCCTGATAGATTGTTCGCAAATGGCGCATTTTCGTTCATAGCTATCCAATACTTCCTCCACGAATAATCTACCTCGTCTTTTCTTGATTGCCTCTTGGTTCATGTGTTGATGCATGATTTCCTCTATTCCCAAATCTCTTAGGATATCATCATGGTAGGCTTCAGGCCAATACTCATTCAAAAGTTGAATGACTAAGATTTTTGCTTGCTCAATGTTTTGTAAAAAGGAATGGAATGAAGGCGGAAATTGTGCGGAAGCATTTTCAACTTCGGATCGCGATACTGAATCGGGATTTTTTAGATCTTGTCTTTTAATGTTACTTTCCCATAAATTCGGACTGGAATTGAGGTAAACAAAAGGGTATTCAGGCTTAAGCGTCTTCGTGTTTTTTAGTCCGTATTTACCCAGTAGCATCTTCAATGGCTTTTCAATTTCTTTGAAAGTAAAAACGTTGGGCTTACCATGAATAACATCCGCAATGGTAAGCAACAACAACAGGGGCTTATGCAATGAAATGACACCGCCACTTTTGTTGACTTTTATTTTGGCGATCTCTTCGAAGTAATTGAGCATGGCGTATTAAAAATATTTATAACGAACTGAGTGAAATGTGAAGTTGTTTTTAGAACAAAATTGTCATTTCTTTTTGTTCGTTAAATACAATACTCTATTTTCCTGAAGTAAAGACAAATTTTCTGATAGATTGTTGGGGAAAATTTTTGTAGAAAATGAAATTAGCACCCGCTCGATTAGGAGTCTAGTGCTATCAGAAGTTTCTGGTGGTAATTGAATAATTGAATATTCATTCCATTCATTAAAGTTATGATGCGCTTGAGATTCAGGATAGCGCTGTGAAAGTGATTTTCTTGTCTCTCCGATGTAAAATAATCCTTTTTCTCTATTCAAAAGGAGGTAAATATTATTTTCATTTATTTCTCTGTTCAGATATTCACGAGGTTTCCACTCTGTAACCTGTATCCTTCGCAGAACCTCTTGGTCATCACTCAATAAATAATCGGCAATTAAATAGGAACTCAACTCTCGGAAGACATTTGGGAAACCTTGAATTTCTTCGCGAACCCTAAATAACTCTTTAATAATTACGTTTGGTGAATTGTTCTTCCAAGAAATTTTTATTTGTAATTGTTCTTTGAATCCTCCAATATCAAATTCGGTGTATTTAAGATTTTTGTAGTAATCATCTCCAATATGAAATTCTAATGATCTAACGAAGCTTTTGGGATAGTCCTTGGCCAATTGAACAGCAAAGTCTTTACCCCATTTTAATCTATACGAACTCTCTTTGTTTCTTTTTTTTATAAATGATAGCCACAGTGTAGCTGTGAAAAGAATTTTCTCTCTATTTAATTCACGTGGCTGTTCATATTCGATAGTTACGTCCCACTTAAAATTATCTTCATTGTGATTGTCTAAAATGTCAATACCCCATGCCTTTACATAATAGGAAGGTATTGTTATTGTTAAATCATTTATGAAAATGGACTTATGTATGTCAAGTGGAAAAAAATCACTGGACAATCGTATGGGTTGAACTCTATTAGATCTTTTATCCATTTTACAAAAAATGAGAGAGTGAGTTTCCAATTTTTTCAATTACCCCAACTACCAAGGCATTACCCATAAAAAATGCTCTTTTCACATCTGTTGTTCCTATTGTGTGATTATCCGGAAACATATTACATCTTTCAAGTTCCACTGGGGTAAGTCTTCGATACTTTCCATTTTGAATGATAATGTGTTTGAATCGACTCGGAGTGGGGCCACCTTCTGATGTAATGATGGTTCTTGCTGGATTGCTTAATGAGTCTGGGAAGGACATCGATCCTTCTGAGAAAAAGTATTTCCCGCCATCAGCCCTTGTGCGTTCTTCTTTTTTAGATCCTTTTGCGTATTTCCATTTTGGGACCTCTGCTTCTGGAATAAAAAATTCTTTTGGGACTTCTTTCAATGGGAGTACGATGTCTTTTAAAACCGTGCGCTTGTCATCATAAGTTGATTCTACTTTGATGGTGTGCACTTCGTGATTGATCATAACACCCGCGTTTTCAAAGCTGAGCTTGTTTTTTTGAGTGTTGAAATTGTTTGAGACTTCCAACAGGTCATTTGAAAGTGTGAACTTTTGCTCAATATTTTTTGAACTTTTCGAACATTCAAA
>CANGVZ010000177.1 GCA_947457285.1 Flavobacteriales bacterium
TCACAGTAGAGTTTACATCAGCGTCAGTAATCAAAGTCTTATCGGCAGAGATAGAAGCCACGTGAGGAATACCTGCGAGCATGAACGACTCAGCCTTTTCGAACGCTGCTGGACCAACGAGCAAACCTACTCTTCGACCGGGGATATCATCACATGGTGGGTGAAGACCGCCATAGATACGTGAAAGGCTGCACTGATCAGCTGCATCAGCATATTTAGCCCATTGCAAGCGCGTTTGAACGCTTGGTCCAGTGCTAGCACGCAAGTAACCTGGGTTCGCCACAAATTCTCCGAGACCACCAGGGTAGTATTCACTACCTGTGATACGTGTGAGCACCTCAGCGGCAGTTCTTGAATACGTTGAGTGACCAGAATAGTATCCTGGGAATGGTGGTGTAACGAACGTACGCACTTGGAAAGTCCACCAGTTCTCACCGCGGATCCAGCCCACACCGTCCTGACCTGTTGCTTCAACAGGACCGCGGAAAGTGTATAATTTGATTTTACCAACGTGTTCGTTGCTGGCGCCTGCCAATGGGTCACCTTCTTCAATTACTTCAATGAAACCAGGAATCAAGGGAATACCAGCCGGGTCGTAATTTGGAAGTGACATATCACTGCACTGACCGTGATCGATCATATAACGAATTGCCATGATAGGGCGAGTGAAATCATAATAGCCCTTGGTAGACCAACAAGCCACGGCAGCATCATGAATAGCACCGCCGAGTGCGAGATAAGAACGAACGTCCCACTCGAGGTCTTCCAATATTTCGCCTTCACCACCCCAACGCTTTTCGAGCAATGGGTGTTGGTTGATGTTGTTGATATTCAAAAACCAGTGACCAGGAGGCGTTTCTGATTGTGGACCATCAGCCCAATATTCTGAAAGCACACGTGAATAATCTGCACGAGGAACGATTTGTTCTGGATATGGTAAACCCGTGACAGGATTGATATCGTACCCTTGGTCAGTGGTAGTTCCACCTTCAAATACATTATAGAAGTTTTTAAAATCTTCAAAAGTTACAGGTAAGGTATTTAAGTCAACGTTACCAATTGAATTGGGGCTGATATCTTTCATCACACCGTCCGCCACATCGTGGAAGCTATGCCAGATAGCTACGGTAGCAAATCCCCAACGGAAGAAGTCTTCATCCCATTGTCTTTCGATTTCTGTTATGGTATCGAGATATGGTGGGTGTCCCTGATCGTGATATACATTCCAGTTGTAAGAATCTCTTTGGTAAGTTACTTTGTCTGCATCAGTAAGCGCGAATGGTACTACATTTCCCCATTCTGAAGATAGTGCAGGTGCCGAGTTTGCAAGAGGAAACCCATTTTGATCAAGTGTTACCGTTAGGGAAAGTGGCTGCCATCTATTCCCATCATATTGCAATGAATTACCAGGTATCTCTGGGAATAAATCACCGTTTACCGTTTGATAATAGAGGTTCGCATAATTAAACTGCTGATTTGAGCCGTCTTGGAATGCATATTCTTGCATGCGTGCGGCGATATAATTACCGAGTTTTGCTGGGTCACCATCACTGTAATCAGTTGAAGTAACATCCGTTGGATATCCCAATTCTGCCATCAAAGCGTTGCAATATCCGAGAATAAATGTGTTCCAGTTGTTAAGGGGAGCATTGCTATAACGATGCGCCATGAAGCGATACATTGCATAGCTCATTGCCTTCTCCTGAGCCGCTTGACGATCTTCCGGAATCATGATCCCATTAAAAGGACAAGTGTAATTTCCTAAGGTCTTTCCAAGAAATACGGTAGAAGCATCATTATCATAAACTGCCCAGCTATCATATAATAGTACAGAGGCATGATAAAGATTTCGCGCTTGCACGGTTGGGCGAGCTGCATCTTTGCGAATACCATTGAGTTGAACTTGGTTCCACTTCATTGCCACCGAAATCTCCTGTGCGAACAGGGAAAAAGGCGCCAAAAAAGCCAGAACCACCAAGGCTTTGGACATAGAATTTCGGATAGAGATTCTCATTTGGTTAAGATTAATGTTGTTAGTGTTTATTAGACAAAAAATCATTTTTGTATGACTAAATGCCTTTTATCCACCACAAATATATGTAAGTTATCACGGAATTATAAACTTTCTTTTGATTTTTAACAAATCTAACGATTTGGAAATATACTAAAAAAGGTCATCGAATCAAAATCACGCTTCCTTCTTGCTCTACCACATCGATATCCGCACCCTTGTAACTCATTCTCCAAAAATATAAATCGTTGGTGCCGTAATAATCTCCATCATTCACCTCGCCTAACCACGGTTGTTTCCAATCAGTGGTTTCAAATATCAAGTCTCCCCAGCGATTAAAAACTTGAAATGAGTACTGCTCAGGCTCAGTAGAAAAAACAGGTAGAAACACATCGTTCAGACCATCGTTGTCTGGTGTAAAGGAATTGGGTATAAATACTACGAGGTTGTCAACTACACGCACCGATAGCGTGCTGCGCTGTTCACAACCATTTGAATATACTACCAATTCGGCAATATAGAAACCAGGCAACTCAGGCAGTTCAACTATAGAAGGGTTTGTAGTAAATCTCTCCCCCTCCAAGCTTGGAATTATAAATTCAAGAGAATCATAATTCTGTTCCAGTGCAGTAAAGGTAACAACGGAATTATCGACCGTGGCGGGATTTGGGGTGTATTCGAAATCGGCTGAAAATGCCTCAGGACTCTCAATGGTAAATGTATAGAAGGCAAAGCAGCCAAGCGAGAAGGTTACATTCGCAACATAACTACCTGCACAAAAGTTTTCGAAAACAACTGTATTTCCGGACGCAGTTGCACCGTCTATTTCTACTTCAATGACTGGATTGTTTTCGTCTTGAAAAAGAACAGACCCATCGCACAAATAAAAGCAACTAAGCGCGGTTGGTTCGATATTCAAATTGGGGGGACTTGAAAATGTGATATTCACTTCGTCGCTAGCGACACATTCTCCAACAGTCAGCGTACCCGTGAAGGTGTATGTTCCCGGAGCATTTACCGATACGGTGGTTTCAGGCGAATTCGGATTTTGAAAAGACACCCCAGCAGGACCAGTCCACACAAAATTGCCCGCGGGAGCATTTACGGATATGCCACTGGATAATTCACATGACCAAAAGTCAAGACCAGCATTAACAATTGGATTATCATTAATAACTACAATATTATTCTGCGTAAGCACGCAGCCATTGTCATTATTAGTGACACTTACGTTATAGTTACCAGGAGTTAAATTAGAAGCCAAAAGCGGCCCACAACCTGCTTCCGCACTCGGTACGGCGATTCCATTTATCGCTAGCGTAGGGCAGCTTGCACCAGCATTAACTACCTCAACCACAATGCTTCCACCTTCACCATTACAAGCGGGACCTGTAGATATTTCAATTGTCATGGCTCCTACTAACGTCACTGGAAAGTCGGAAGTGAGTATATTACCGCAAACATCTGTTATCTCAGCATTAAACACAACCTCAGCAACACCCGTCTCACTAACCAAAGTAGGCGTCACAAGAGTGATTTCAGAAACATAAGTATTTCCTGTGCTTTCAATAGACGTTACTGCCACGGAAGTCCCGTCGACGTTGACTACAATTTCATTCGCATTGAATTCTGACAATAATAAACTTTCGCTAAAAGAAACTGTCACCTCGTTTTGCGCGCAGTTCACCTGGACATCAGAAACAACTGGAGGAGTATTATCAAATATCTCAGCCTCATTACCAAACTCAAGTGAATATCCGTTTAATGTTGCGCTAAAATTCATTACCACCAGTGCCAAAACCTGGCCTTGCGTAACGGGCAAATCCGCATTAAAAGGCGGCCCAGCTGCATTTCCCGGACCGTTGCTATTACCAGTTCCCCCATTGGCTGAACTAATTCCTGTAGGACCTTGCAACGGATCAAAACTTCCGTAACTATTGCAACTTATTTCAGGAGAAACACCAGTATTAATCCCGGCGCAGCCACCCTCGGTGATATCGTAGAGTGACCAATCATAATCATCAGCATCGTCATTGGGCTGCAGAATAAACGAAAGGTCACCATCTTCTTGAACGGTAAAAACATACCATGCGCTATTGAACTCGCCAAAGGTCTGGCAACTTCCTGGAGCTTGTTCAAAAACATTTCCCGTTCCAGAAGGGCTATCATTCTGTTCGAAAAGCCCAGCGCATACAGAACTAGCCGTTTCGCAGTCACTCGTTTGCGTAGCACCGCGAGACCACCAAAGGCATATGAGCAAGAGCGGGATAAGTCTGTAGAAATTGGCCATGTAATTAAAAGACTATTCGATGGTGAAAATAGTTGTATTTATCATTTCTTCACACATAAAAAAACAATTGGTCAAAACAAATTGTAGTAATCTTGCGAAAAATCATTAAACCAAATTTTATGAGAAAAGTATTTGCAGTTCTTACCATCGCCTTGATGGCCATCACCAATGCACAATCACAACAGCTTAAGACACCAGCACCAAGCCCGCTTGCTACATTGAAACAAGCCTTTGGATTGTCTGACATCACCATCGAGTATTCAAGACCTAGCGCAAAAGGCCGTGTAGTGTATGGCGACGTAGTTCCATTTGGACAGATTTGGAGAACGGGAGCAAACGGAGCGACCACGATCACTTTTGGCGAAACAACTTTTGTGGAAGGCAAAGAAGTTGCTGCTGGCACCTATGCCTTGTATTCAATCCCCAACAAAGACTCTTGGACCATTATGCTTTACAAGGACACCAAACTTGGTGGAAATGTAGGTGAGTACAAGCAGGAAAACGAATTGATTCGCTTTGATGTGAAGCCAACCCAAGTAAGTCCAAAGGTGGAAACATTCTCAATCAACATTGCAGATCAAACCTCTACCACAGCCAACATTGAATTGGTATGGGAAAACACACGTGTTGCATTTGGCATCCGAGTAGAAGTAGATGAGAAAATCATGAAGAATATCGAGAACGTGATGATCAAGGACACCAAGCCTTATTACACAGCCGCTCGTTACTATTACGACAACAATAAAGATTTGAAGCAAGCATTAGAGTGGGCTACCAAAGCGACTGAGATGAATCCATCAGCTTATTGGGTGTTTATGTTGAAGGGTAACATTCAATTTAAAATGGGTGATAAAAAAGGCGCCGCTGAAACAGCCCAAAAGGTAATCGAACTAGCAAAAGCAGACGGCGATGACGCATACGTGAAGATGGGAGAAAAGCTGTTGAAGGACAGTAAGTAATCCAGGAACAAGGAAAAAAAGAACAAGGAACAAGGGAAAAAGAACAAGGAACAAGGAAAAAAGAACAAGGAACAAGGAAAAAAGGAACAAGTTGTGAATTTAGAGTTCACTCTTTTCCCCTCCATTTTCTTTGTTCTTTGTTCTTATAACCCTTGTTCTTTGTTCTTATAACCCTTGTTCTTTGTTCTTATAACCCTTGTTCTTATGAGCGCGGCGACTGCGGGGAGGGTGAGGCAGCCGACGACATTGAGCCAAAGGAAAGCCATTACGTCGAATTGCCATAAGAGA
>CANGVZ010000178.1 GCA_947457285.1 Flavobacteriales bacterium
AGATGCCGCTATTCTTGCGGTGATACATCAAGAAAATGCACACCTCCACTAAATCTTTCACATAGATAAAATCGCGCATTTGTCCGCCGTCTGTGAAATCAGGACGGTGAGAACGGAATAGGCGCATGCTGCCTTTTTCATTGATCTGATGAAAAGCATGCATCACCACACTCGCCATGCGTCCTTTGTGGAGTTCGTTGGGACCATATACATTAAAAAACTTCAATCCCGCCCAGAAGAAAGGCGATTCAGTCTGTTTCAGTACCCATTTATCAAAATCATTTTTTGAATCACCATAGGGATTGAGGGGCACTAATTTTTCTACAATATCATGATTATCATCGTATCCGAAAGCTCCGTCGCCGTAGGTAGCCGCGCTGGAAGCATACACCAAGGGCAGTGATTTTTCAACGCAAATCTTCCAAATTTCTTGAGAGTAATGAAGATTGAGTTCATCAAAAATAGCGGTATTGAACTCTGTGGTATCCGTGCGAGCGCCGAGGTGGAATACAAACTCCACTCCCGCTTCATTCTCTCTCAGCCATTGTGGGAAGTCCTTTCTATCCACCAGGGCCTTGTATCGCTTTCCTTCGAAGTTTTTATTTTTATGAGGACGTGAAAAATCATCCACTAAAATCAAATCGTAGAAGCGCTCCTCATTGAGGCGGCTTACCAGACAACTTGAAATAAAGCCAGCGGCACCAGTGACAACTATCATGATATTCAAAAGTATTATTGAGGCGCAAGTTACTTCGAAACCTTAATGTCGTAGTATCTTTGCGGCTCAAATTTAAAGAGATGTCGAAGATAGTTTACGTTACCCGCAGGGAGAGATTCAATGCAGCGCATAGGCTCTACAATCCAGCGTGGGACGATGCGAAGAATGCTGAAATGTTTGGAAAATGTGCCAATGTCAACTGGCACGGACACAACTATGATCTTTTTGTAACTGTAAGGGGCGTACCCGCGCCAGATACAGGCTTCTGCATCGACCTAAAGGTGCTTTCGGATATGATCAAAGATCTTGTGATTGAAAAGCTCGATCACCGCAACCTCAATCTCGACGTAGATTTCATGACAGGAATATTGGCTTCTACCGAGAATCTAGCCATTGCCATTTGGGAACAATTAGAAGCTCCCATCAATGCCAACGGTTGCAGCCTCCATAGCATTAAGCTATACGAAACAGAAAACAATTTTGTCGAGTATTTCGGCGGAAAATAAAGAGAATGGCAGACCAATCAGAACTCAACCCGAAGCAGCTCATTGTTGCAAGCGCGGTAACACAGATCTTGGAACAAATTGGAGAGAATCCCAATCGTGAAGGTTTGATTAAAACCCCTGAGCGCGTGGCCAAAGCCTATGAGCACCTCACGATGGGCTACAAGCAAGATCCGGTGGAAGTACTACGCAGTGCAATGTTTGAAGAGTCTTACAGCGAAATGGTCTTGGTGAAAGACATTGAGGTATATAGTTTGTGCGAACACCATATGCTGCCTTTTTTTGGGAAAGCGCACGTGGCTTATATTCCAAATGGACGCATTGTTGGTTTGAGCAAAATACCCCGTGTGGTTGATGTGTTTGCCAGACGACTACAAGTTCAAGAGCGCCTCACCATCGAGATTCGCGATTGCATTCAAAAAACGCTTGATCCGCTCGGTGTGGCAGTAGTTCTGGAATGCCATCACTTGTGCATGCAGATGCGCGGTGTAAGCAAACAAAATTCGAGCACCACCACCAGCGCCTTCTCCGGCGAATTCCTCAACAACGACAAAACGAGGAAGGAGTTTATATCGTTGATAAGATAAACAACCACAAAGCGACTAGAGACAAAGCGACGAAGCGACTGCGCTCTCCTATTCCTTGTTCTTTGTTCTTTACTTCCCTGTTCTTGTTCTGGAACATCGTTCGCTGCAGTATTTGACTTCTTCCCATACCCTTTCCCATTTCTTTCGCCAGGTAAAGGGCTTGTTGCATACGACGCAGATCTTAGTCGGCAGATGCTGTTTCTTCACGTTCCTCATTGTTGTCCTTGTGTTTGGGTTCAACAATTACGTGTTCCAATAGTTCGAACGCAGCACCTTCCTTTAAAGCGTATTGAGAATGGTACATTTTCTCAAACTTGGAAAGCTCGAGCACATACTTCACAAGATAACTAGCGAGCGGCATGTATTCCGCGCGAATACTCGGAATCGCCTTGTGTAACAAGCGTTGCTCGTAAGTGGAATTGATAAGCCATCCATGAATTCCAGGGAATGAAGTGACTGGAATTTCATTGAGCAATTTGAACGGTTCGTCTTTGAGTTGCTTCTGCGAATGCTTGTACATAGCGTAAAGTGTGTCAAAAGAGCCGCTCGAGCCGACGATCTGTTTGCAAGGAAATTGTTTCAGAGCATCTTTAAGAGAACCTAAGTTTTCATCAAGAATCTCGTGTAGGTGCTCCACATTGGATGATGACATCTTTTCCTCTGGCTGAATCATTTCGTGCAGGCGGCTTACACCGAGCAGATAGCTTTCTTTCCAAAGAATTTCGGTAGCATTAGCGATGATAAATTCTGTACTCCCACCACCAATATCAATGATTAAAGATGCCTCTGTTCCTAAATCAATGGTTTGTTTGATGCCTTTCCAGATCAACTCAGCTTCGCGGTGACCATCGACGAGTTCGATGTCCAAGTCGAGTTTTTGTTTTGCCACGCGCATGAAATCATAGCGATTCTTAGCTTCGCGAATGGCAGAAGTTGCAATTACTTTGAGCGTGGTACAACCAAAATTAGCAGCATTTTCTTTATGACACATGAGTGCATCAATGCCTCGAATGAAGCGCGACTCCACAATCATTTTCTTGTCAAATCCGCCAGTACCGAGCTTTACAGGCAGCTTATTTTCGAACACAACACTCCACCCTGTTTCACTTTTTTCTGCAATCAAGAGGTTGAAAGTGTTGGTTCCGCAGTCGATGATTCCAACTTTCATGTGGCGAAAATAGTCTATCCCTTATAACGAATCCACTTCCAAAGCTCTTTGTAGGTAGCTTTTTTTCCGTACATGAGTATTCCTACGCGATATATTCGACCTGCAAGCCACACCGTAAAGACGAACGTTGCGATTAGTAGCACTACCGAAAGCACTAACTGCCAAACGTTTGACGCATTCCAACCCATGGCTGTTTTCACCATCATCACTACTGGTGATGTGAGCGGTATGATGCTGAATACCGTTCCCATTGTTCCCTCAGGATTTTGCCAAAGAAACTCCGATACGATGAATCCAAAAATCAGAGGAATCGTCACAATAGGCATAAATTGTTGAGTATCGGTCTCTGCGTCCACTGCCGCGCCAATCGCGGCAAACAATGAAGCGTACAACAAGAAACCACCGGTGAAATAAAACAAGAATGCAGCGATCAATTGACCCCACGGAATAGAAAGTAAAAACGCAAAATCCTCATTGTTTTGAAGCGCGCTGAATGCTCCACCCGCTTGCAAGTCGGCAGCGGCGGCACCGTTTAGGTTACCTGGTACTTCTGCCGATGCCCCTGCAATGACTCCAACTACAGTATACGCCACGCCTGAAAGAATGACCCATAGAAGGAACTGTGTTAGGCCGACCAAACCAATACCAATCACTTTTCCCATCATCAATTGGAAAGGCTTGACACTGGAAACAATCACCTCAATGATACGATTGGTTTTTTCTTCAATCACTCCACGCATCACTTGAATGCCGTAGATGAAAATAAACATGTAGATAACCAATGCGAAGGCAAAACCTACACCAGCGCGTGCTCTAAGATCGTTGCCCTCATCAGGTTTTTCTACGTTGTGAATATTCAAGGTCACGCCTTGCTTTACACTTTGATAAGTGTTCCAATCCATTCCAAACTTTTTCACACGCCACTGCTCGAGTGATGACTCTAATTCCTCTTGCACATTTTGTTGCACCGTTAAGCTAGGAAGTTTCTTTACGAAAAACTCTGTTCTTCCATCGCCATAGCTTGCTGAATCCAGCACCACCATGAGTGTGTGTCGGCTGACTTTGAAATCCTCTATTGACGGCATTTGCGTCGTGAATTCATACTCGAGTTTTTCGGTGTTTTTAAATCGAGTGCGCTCGAGGTTTGCAGCTTGATAGTCTGCAACCTCCTGTTTAATCAGAAAACCTTCCTGATCGACAACGAGCACATTGTGCACCGTATCATCACTCATGGCCACCAATATGGCACCAATCATAAGTCCGGTGAATAGCAATGGTCCGAGGAAAGTCATGACGATGAATGACTTCTTTTTAACGCGAACGAGATATTCTCTTTTAATAATTAATGCGATCTTGTTCATGATTGTTGAGCATTAAAAGTGTTTACAGCCTCGATGAAAATTTGATTCATATCTGGAATGACCTCGCGCACAGCTACGATTTCTAGGTCTTTTAGTAAAATTGACAATAAGTCATTCAACTTTTTGCCTTCTGGTATACGAATCAAGGCAGTAGAGTAATCTTCGCCTTTAATATTTTCGAGTAATTCAAAACTTGCCCAAAGTCCGATGCCCAGATCCATCGCGTAGCCGCGGTATTGCAGTTCGAAAACGTTTTTTCTAAATTGATTTTTGACGTCTTTCACCGAACCTCCGAGGATCACACGAGCACGGTTGATAAGTGCTATCTCATCGCACAAAGACTCAACGCTTCCCATGTCATGGGTAGAAAGAATGATGGTAGAACCCTCAGATTTGAGGCGGAGCATTTCATTGCGAATCAACTCTGCATTGATGGGATCGAATCCACTAAAAGGTTCGTCCAAAATCAAAAGACGAGGCTCGTGCAGCACCGTTGTAATGAATTGCACCTTTTGCGCCATTCCCTTTGATAGGTCTTCTACTTTTTTATCCCACCACGAATCAATATCGAAACGTTTGAACCACGTCATAAGACGCGCGCGTGCATCTGCGGCTCTCAACCCTTTTAGCTGAGCCAGATACATGCATTGCTCACCAATCTTCATTTTTTTGTACAAGCCACGTTCTTCGGGCAAATAGCCGATGAGGCTCACATGTTCGGGCTTTAGTTTCTCACCTCTAAAAATCACCTCTCCTTCGTCAGGGCCAGTGATTTGGTTGATAATGCGGATAAGACTTGTTTTTCCCGCCCCATTTGGGCCGAGCAGTCCGAACACGCTTCCTTCCTTCACCGACACAGAGACATCATTCAGGGCTTTGTGGCCGCTGTATGCCTTATGAATATGCCGAGCTTCTAATGTGTACATATTATTTCGATTTAGCCATGCAAATGAAACAATGAAAAGGGATAAAAAAAATTAAAACTATGACAATCGTTCGCGGCAACATTCAAACGGTCAATTTTGTTTATCAAGGGAAAGTGCATATTTGACCGCTTGAAAAATCCCATTGATATCCTTTGGTTCAAACGTGACCTGCGTCTTGCGGATCACGCGCCTTTGCTGACTGCGATAAAATCTCCTCGTCCTATTTTGTGCATCTTTCTTTTCGAACCTTCTGTAATCGCCCATGGAGACAGCGATG
>CANGVZ010000179.1 GCA_947457285.1 Flavobacteriales bacterium
CGGACCACTTCACTATCCCAGGTCTCACCGTAAATCGTGCATTGAATAATATATTCAGAGGGTATAGAAGCGCGTTGCAATCTTGTTTTGAGGAGCTAAAGAAGCCCGAAAATGCTCAAGCCGTGGTTTGGGATAAATTCAACGCTATTTACAACAGAGCGTCTCAAAATGCTGGTTACGAAATATTACCTGATCTTACATTTTACTTCAGTCTCGCTTCAGCATACTCCAATGACTATGAAGGTTTGTTTAAAGAGAATTCAACGGAGTTCACTTTTCAAATGCTTTTGCAAGGAGAAAAAAAGTATCCTCGGGTCTGCGAAATATTGGATTGGATAAAAGAAATCTATGCCGAGCAAAACAATGCTAAAGCAAATGATTATGAAGAAAAAATGAAAGCATGCGTAAAGATTGATGAGTAAGCTAACTATTTAATTTTTTATCACAATGGCTAAAATCAAAAAGACATTTGCAGATAGGTTTATTATTGACCCCGTCAGTGATTTTATTAGCAATAGTAAAATGGGAGGGATTGTCTTGTTTTCATCTGCTGCACTGGCTTTAATCATCGCAAACTCCCCCTTGGGTGAGTCTTTTCATCATATCTGGGAAACAATTTTTACGATTGGAATTGGTGACCATGTCATTGCAAAATCTCTACACCATTGGATCAACGACGGATTGATGGCCATCTTCTTTTTTGTTGTCGGATTGGAGCTGAAACGTGAAATCCTGGTTGGCGAATTGAAAAACCCGCGGTTGGCTTTGCTCCCAATAATGGCAGCCATTGGTGGTATGATCTTTCCGGCATTGATTTACTTTGCAATCAATGCAAATGGTGCTACTGAAGGTTGGGGTGTGCCAATGGCTACTGATATTGCTTTTGCTCTTGGTATTTTGTATTTGCTTGGAGATCGCATTCCGCTATCGTTAAAAGTGTTCCTAACGGCAATTGCAATTGTTGACGACTTAGGAGCTGTATTGGTTATCGCATTTTTTTACACCAGTGAAATTGATTTTGGCAGTTTGTTCAGAGGACTAGGTTTCTTGCTGATTCTGATAGCAGCCAATTTAGCTGGTGTGCGCAATACTTTGTTCTACGGAGTAGTTGGAATTGCCGGTGTATGGTTGGCTTTTCTCCTTTCTGGTGTGCACGCGACGATTGCGGCAGTTTTGGCGGCTTTTACAATTCCAGCGTCGACACACATCGATGAAGAAACATTCACAGCGAAACTATCAATCTTATTTAATAGGTTTAAAAGTGCCGAGCCCAATGATAATCGCCTCGTCACTCATGAGCAGCAAGAAGTACTATCGAAAATTCAATACTTCTCGAAAAACGCTATTCCTCCTTTGCAAAGACTAGAGCATGGCTTGCACCCCTTTGTTTCTTTTGTAGTGATGCCCATTTTCGCCCTCAGCAATGCAGGAGTGGTATTCCACGGAAACATACTGGATAGCCTGTTTGCCCCCGTCACACTCGGAATTGCATTTGGGTTGCTTGTCGGAAAAATAGTAGGAGTGACATTTATGACTTGGCTAACGATTAAGTTGAGGTTGTCATCTTTGCCAACCGGAATGTCAATGAAACAAGTTGCAATGGTCGGAATCCTAGCCGGAGTGGGCTTTACGATGTCTTTATTTATTGCGGGGTTGGCATTCGAAAGTGAAGAGCTTTTATCACAAGCAAAATTGGGTGTGCTCTTGGCGTCAATTACGGCAGGCTTTGTTGGTTATTTTACCTTAAAAAGATATTTCTCAGAAAAGTAGAAATTGTTAAAAATGAACAAAGTGTGAGGTTGATACAATAAAGGAATTATTTTTGGACTAAAGGTTTTAAATACAATACACTATGAAACATATTTTATTTTCTCTTTTCATCGTTGGAGCGAGCCTCAGCTTCACTTCGTGCACCAAAGACTCTCCAGAGATTCAAGCACAGAAAAAACAACTCGAGGGAGACTGGACTTATGATGCCGTTTCCGTAAGACGCTCTGGTACTACCAATGAAATCGATGTTACTGCTGACTTCGACCAATATACTTTCACATTTGATGATAAGGGTAAATTGTCTAGAAGAAACGCAGAAAACAACAGAACAGAAGATGGTAAGTGGTCGCTCGAAAGTGCGAGCATGACAACCAGCGAAGGTGTTACACTCACCACCGGCCAAAAGCTTACTCTCAACCTCAAGGAAGAGTTGTTTGGTAATAACATCGATGAAGAATGGAACAATGTAGTGGTAGGCGAAAGCACACTCACAGGCGAGCATTCTAAAGATGGTAAACTCTATACAATTCGCTTGAGAAAGGTGAATTAATCTTAGCATCTCACTTTCTTGAGAAATTTTATACGACACTTTCTTAGCTTTTCATTTGTTTTACTGTTAGGTCATGAAAGTGTAGCTCAGGAAGAAATCATAAAATTCAGGGGAATCCTCCGCACAAAATCGGATGGTTCCCCTGTTTCTTTTGCAGTAGTTTCCAATCCAACACTTGAAACCGCCACAGTTTCAGGGGCTGACGGTTATTTTGAAATAGCAGTCGAATCGGAAGGCAATACGATTGTCGTGAAGGTTATTGGATTTAAAACGACCGAAATATTTGCGCAAGCTTCGGATGAAGTAAAGTCCATATACATTGAGGAAGCTTATCAGCAACTTTCAGAAATAGAAGTCTATGCTGATATAAGCGACCAATTAGCAAAGGTGGTAAATGAGTGCAAGAAAAATTTTGAGAGTGAAGTGCTCAAGTCGAAGGCATTCTTTCAACTAAAGTCTTTTGTCAATGGCAAACAAGTTGAGCTTGTAGAAACCTACAACAACGCCACTGTTTGGGGCGGAGACATTACTTCTCTTGGTCTCAAAACAGGAAGAATTGGACTCAGTTCTTTCGATTTAGGATATTGGGTTTCCACCGGCATTTCACGCTCAATGCAGCTTGAAAAAACTACTGACAGCAATGAGAACTACCCACTTTCTCCGCTTCAAAGAAGCTTGGGAAAAATGAAAAAGGAATGGAAATTTTCATTGGAGAATGTATATGTAGAATCCAATGGAGATTCAGTGTATATCATCACAGCACGACCAAGAGAATTTGACCAAGAGCGGTTCAATGCAAAGTTTTGGGTGAATAAAAAGAAAACTACATTCCTAAAATTGGAATTGCAACTGGATAGCATTTCAAAGCATCCATTTCAGCCGCTTTTTCCAACAGATACTATTCAAAATCTCAACCTCCGTGTGAGCAAGAATTTTGTGGGTGAGAACAAAACGCATACGGATCTGGTAGAATTCGATGCGGATATCTTTTATGTCAATAGAGAAGGATTGAAGTATAAAGTGGATATTCAGTCTTTTATTTATTGTTACGATTGGAACGATTTATTTGTGCTGCCTTTCTATGATATTGAAGCCATCAAGAACAGCGATTATCGCATGATCAGTGCGATCCCTCACAATAGCCTTTTTTGGGAAAAATATAAGCGGTTTTCAAAGGCGGAAATAGATAGCAGTGGTGATGTTTTTTATAATAGAAAAGCCGAACTCACCAACCGAAGTATGTTTACTCGTAGTGATCAAATGAAAATGGGTTTCTTCGAACAGCCTTATTTCAAATGGTCTCCAAAGAAGAGGTTAAGACTGAATGTAGTGACTTCTCCAGCTCCCAACAGCCTGCGATTCTCGAATAGGTATGCCTTCAGTTTTCAGGTTTTGGCATTTTATGACCTGAATATTTTTGAGGATACAACACAGATTCTTTCGGCCACTACCATAGATCCTTTCAATACTTATTGGGATAGACCCTATACGAATGAAGCGGATGCTTTTTTCAATATTTATTCCGACCTCATCGAACTAAAACGAAGAGAGATTTATAACGATATGGTGCGCAATCCCACGCCGGATCGAATGAAAGAGCTTTATGAGCGATACCTTTATGAAGCTTCCTTATTGCGCTCAAGATACTTTAGCGAAGTGGGTACAGGCATCGATCAAAAAATGCTCAGAAAGTGGAATGATCAAGTTCTTTATAAATTGAACATCGATAATATGAAAGTCTTCGGGATCGATTGATTATTTGGCACTCTGCTTTCGAACCAATTTCTCGAATAGCGCAGGAAACAAACGTTTCACGAGCAAGCCCTTCATCTCGCGACCACCGATAGCAATCTCGAATTTTCTTTTCGCAACTCCCTCCAAAATACTTTGTGCTACTTGTTTTGGCGATAATCCGCCCGCTTGATTATGGTCCATTTCATTGGTAGGTTTTCCATCACTGCTCAGTGCGTGCTTACTTATTTCAGTGTTTGTGAATCCAGGTAGGACGAGTGTAACATAGATGCCATCTTTTTCCACTTCCATGCGCAGTGATTCATAATATCCGTGAAGCGCATGCTTGGATGCAGCATAGCCCGAACGGAGGTAGAATCCCCATTTTCCGAGCAGACTACTGGTCACAACAATGTGTCCTTTTTTAGCTGAAAGCATCCGTGCTCCTACTAATTTACTCAAGAGAATATTTCCAAAAAAATTCACTTCCATAATACGGCGATCAACGGAAATGTCGGTTTCAAGACATAGAGAACGCTGACTAATACCTCCATTATTGAACAAGAAGTCTATTTGAGGATGAAGGTTGAACACAGTCGAAGCTGCTTCTCGAATGGATTTTTCGTCACCAAGATCCATTTTTACGATAGTCGCTTTGCCTCCACAAAGCTGATTCACTCGCTGAAGCTCATCTTCACGGCGAGCTGATAAAACAAGTGTTGCACCTTTTGCTGCAAGTTCTAAGGCTAATGCCTCTCCAATTCCGCTGCTTGCGCCAGTTATCCAAATAACTTGGTCCTTGTAGAAATTCTCAATCATGTGGCGAATTAAACACTAATTTTGCTTTCTGTGTGCTTTTGATTGCATCTTATATAGCCTTGAGTTAAGCCTTTATTAACCTTCCCTTAACGCAGGTATTCTAGATTTGCACCGTTCAAAAGTGAAATATAGACCGTATGAGCAAACAAAAAGTACTTCTGGTTGACGACGAACAAGACATCCTTGATTTGATCGGTTTCAATCTCGAAAAGGAAGGTTTTGAAGTCCATACAGCAAACAACGGTCGAACTGGTCTCGAAATCGCCCGCAGAGTATTCCCAGATTTAGTTCTTCTTGATGTGATGATGCCAGGCATGGATGGGATGGAAACGTGTCGCGAATTAAGAGATGATGCGAACTTAAAAAATGTCCTCATAGCATTTCTTACCGCGCACAATGATGATTATTCTCAAATAGTCGGATTCGACGCCGGTGCAGATGATTATATCTCGAAACCAATAAGACCAAGAGTCCTTGTTTCTAGAGTTAAAGCTCTTTTAAGAAGGAATGTGACCACTGAAATTGAGGTAAAAGAAGCCCCAATTCACGGTATTATCATCGATAAGGAACGTTATGTGGTCTTCAAGGAAGGTGTTCAGCTCAATTTGCCTAAAAAAGA
>CANGVZ010000180.1 GCA_947457285.1 Flavobacteriales bacterium
CTGCGGACAATACCATCTTTTTGTAAAGACCTTCAGAGATGATTGAGATGCTGATATCAGAGCTAATGGAGATGTCAAAGAAAATCGTGATTACCCCAATGATTGTACCGACGAAACCGAAGAGGGGCGCGAGACCGGCAATCATAGAGAGATAGTGCAATCCTTTTTCTAAACGCGAAACTTCAATATTCGCGGCGTCTTCCAGAATCTTATCCAATTCTGCTGGTGTCGAAACGTCTGTGATCGCTGCGTAGTTAAAGATTCTGCCCCAGCTGTCACCGCGCTTCTCGCAGAGGGCGCGCATTCCAGCTTTGTCATTCTTCTCCATTAACGACGCTAAAGTTTCAAGACTCTTATCATCAATTTTGGCATTCTTCCCAATAAACATCAAACGTTCTGCGATGATGATGATTGCCGCGATAGACAATAGAAGGAGGATGAGCATCACCACTCCACCTTTGATCAACAATCCGATGATATCGAGCGATTGCTCCACCGGCGCACCTTGTAATAACATACTCTGTTACGTTTTAGGGGACGAAGATAGTGAAAAGCGACAAGCGACGAAGCGACGAAGCGACGAGCGACGGAGGGACAAGCGACTTAGCGACGAGCGACTTAGCGACGGAGGGACGGAGGGGCCGATAGGAAATAGGGAATAGGGGGGAAAAGATAAACGTTAATAGCCTGCCCATTCATGGGCAGGTGGGGAACATGGGAATCTGGAATTTGGAACTTGGAGTTTGGAATTTTGAATTCAGAATTGAGATTTGAGATTTGCGTCGCTCGCGGACTCCGTAGGAGTCTCATGTTTGTAACATCATAAAGCACCGACGCTCTCCCCGACTCCGTAGGAGTCGCACAGGATGGGGGGCTGATGCTGACTTTTTTTGTGAGACGGTGATGTGACTAATGTGTTTTGAATTATATTCGTGAAACTCTTTTCACAAAAAAAGAACTTGAATGAATTTACGAAAAACCAATCATCGAAATCTCAACTATCATATCCAAACTTCACTGCTTCGAAATCTTTAATAATAAGTCGATGAAGATATTCACTACCATTATATGCACTCTTATGTCATTGATTGGACTAGCTCAATTCAACAATATCTATTTCTATGACTTAAATTACAGAGGGGCAAGTCTTGGAATAAAGGAAAATCCAAATACAGGTGATTGTTATATTTCTGTTTCCTATTTGCCGGATGGAGACACAGAGAATAGCCTTGGCTTTCTAAATCTCTCTCCTGAAGGACAAGTCAACGAGATCAAACACCTTTTAGATTTGCCCGAAACGGGATCAGGATTGGCGAGGCAGGGGTATTTTAAAACAGTCAATAATGACTACATTCTCTCGGGGAGTCATTTTGCAACAGGTCCATTTGTTTATCGACTAGATGATAACCTTGACACCATTTATACAGTATCTGAAACTGGGCTCCCTGATCACAACTGCTGGGGTGGAGTTGAACTGTTCAATGGTGATTTAATATTTGGAATCGTTTTAGGCTCAAGTAGTACGGACACCCTAAAAATACGCCGATACTCTGAAAGTCTTGATTTTCTGCAAGCCTTTGATATCGCCTTTGATTACAATTTCCTTATTCCAAATTCATTCATTGCTAAAGACTCATTGATTTATATAAGTTTGCATCATCTCTTACCAGGGTCCCACCGCCGAAATTTGATTGTCTGCTGCAATGCATTGACCGGTGAGGAAATCTGGGAAACGCATCAGCTCGAAGATGAAAACGAATTGGGTTATATTGATGGGCATCTGTGTGTCACAAGCGATGGAACATTAAAACACGTTTTTTTCAAACAAGTTGAACTGGCTTTTCCTGGAAATCCAACGGCATCGTCATACGTTTACCTTACCGTCGTTGATGTTGATTATGAAACGGGCGCATTGACCAATGAGGCGATCATTAGCAATTTAGAGTACGCGTCATACGTGGCGGATGTTGCCGCTACCAACGATGGGGGATTTGTGGTATTGACCAAAAGTTATGACCAAAGCCTGGATGAAACTTCCTTCTGGACCATTTCAAAAATAAGCGAGGCAATGGAGGTAGAATGGCGACATCAATACTTTCAACCGATAGAATTTATTGGCGGCAATGGTTCATACCTGTATGATATTGATACAACAAGCGATGATGGCATCATTGCGGCAGGCACCGCCTGGGGTGTTACCATTGAAAGCGAATACTACGAACAGCCTTGGGTCCTAAAAATCGATGCATGCGGCAATGAGATTATCACCGACTGTTCGCTCAGTGGCTTGGGAGAACTTTCGGGGAGGAATAAAATTTCAATCTATCCAAATCCCGCGCGGGATCGGATATTCCTCAAAGCAGAAAACGCCATTCAACACGCGATGATTTTTGATATGAATGGTAAAATGGTGCACAACGAAATCTTCAGCGGCGCCCAAGAACAAACCCTCTTCATCGATCACCTCCCCCCAGGACTCTATTTAGTCAACGCCATCGACAGCAAAGGCGTGAGGAGCAGTGCGAGGGTGGTGGTGGAGAAATAGGGACGGAGTTACGGAGGGACGGAGGGACGGAGTTACGGAGGGACAAGCGACTTAGCGACGAGCGACTTAGCGACGGAGGGACGGAGGGACCGATAGGGAATAGGGAATAGGTAATAGGATATAGGGGGAAAATGAACATTAATAGCCTGCCCATTCATGGGCAGGTGGGGAATGAGGGAACATGGGAGGAATTCTGAATTCAGAATTGAATATTGCGAATTGGCTATTGCGAATTAGTCCCTCCGTAACTCAGTACATCCGTAGCTCCGTAACTCAGTACCTCCGTAACTCTTAAACCAGTTTCCTCAGCGCCAACTCGAATGCGGTGGCTGTTATTCCGCGCTTATCGGGGTGGATATCACGGACTGCTTTTAAGGCTTTATGAATCGTTTCTGAGGTGTCCTTGAAGATGCCGTCGTCTGTCAAATCTACGTCGCCATTGCTCATGAGATATGCGAAGACGCGCGCCATGCCGCAGTTTGCTATAAAGTCAGGAATGAGACTAATCTTCTCATCAACCAATTCTGCGATCGGCCCGTAGAATATTTGTGTGTCCGCAAAAGGCACGTTCGCGCCGCAAGCCACCACTTCTACTCCACTCGCTATCATGCGCTTTACTTGATCTTCAGTGATTAATCGCGACGCGGCGCATGGTAAAAATACATCCGCTTTTACATCCCAAATCTTTGCGTTTACTTCTTCAAAACTCAATAGATCAGGCGCATTCAAAGCATTGCCGTGGCGCTCGATGAACATGGTTTTTATTTCTTCAAAAGAAAATCCTTCTTCTCGAATGAGACCTCCGGCGCGGTCGATGATGCCCACCACTTTCGCGCCTTGTTGGCTCATATAAAATGCAGCTGCCGCTCCTACGTTGCCCCATCCTTGAACTACCACTTTCTTTCCTTCTACTTTTCCTCCCCACAACTCATAGAAATGACGCACACTCTCGGCCACGCCAAATCCAGTGATCATATCTGCTACCTTATATTTCTTATCAACCGATGGTGAATACTTCTCATCTTCCAATACTTTCACTACACCCAATCGCAAATTGCCAATACGCTTTACTTTTTGAGCTTCCGTTGGTTGAAAGTGGCCATTGAATACACCTTCCTGAGGATGCCACACACCGCAATCTTCAGTAATCGGAATCACTTCATGTATTTCGTCAACGTTCAAGTCTCCACCAGTTCCATAATAATGCTTCAAAAGTGGAGCTACCGCGGCATACCAGCGTTCCAATACTTCTTTTTTTCGAGGATCGCGCGGATCGAAGTTGATTCCACTCTTTGCTCCGCCTATCTGTGGTCCACTCACGGTGAACTTGATTTCCATCGTCTTGGCCAATGACTCCACTTCTCTCTTGTCGAGCCCTACACGCATGCGCGTACCACCACCAGCAGCGCCGCCGCGTAAAGAATTGATTACCACCCAGCCTTCAGCATCGGTGAGTGAATCTTTCCATTCAAAAACAATTTCCGGTTTTTTGTTCTCGTATTTTGACAAAAGTGTTTTCATCGTGCAGGAATAATTTGACGCACCAAACCTCACGTGAATATTTCACTTACGCAAGGATTTTTGAAAAAAAGATGAAAAAAATCAGAGCCAGATTGCACCGCCAACGCTGTCATTCGAAGCTCCCGTCACAGACCGAAGTGTATTGACTTCTCCCGAAAGGCGCAATGCACCAAGGAATCCGAAGATGATTGCTTCTTTAAATTGAATTATTTCATGCGATGGTATATGAATCTCAGCATTACTCAAATCGCGCATGCGTTCTATCAAAAAATCATTAAATGCTCCGCCACCCGTCACAAGAATTTGTGCAATTGATTTGCTTTCTAGGAATCCAGCCAATTGGACTGCTATATGCTCCACACTTGTTCGCATCAAATCCTCGACCGAATGTTCATTCGGTAATAGATCTTCTTTATAATAAGTTTCAAAAAACTCCCTCCCTAAAGACTTAGGAAGTTCCTTATTGTAAAATGGAATCGCATTCCATTTTGCCAATAAAGATTCTATCACCGTTCCATTTCTCGCAATCATTCCACCCTCATCATACTCCTTGCCTTGCATTGCGGCGATGGCATTCAATAGAATATTGCAAATGCTCAAATCCCCAGCGATACGCTGACCGGCTTCTTGAAAAGAAATATTAGCGATTCCTCCCAGATTCAAACACGCCGCATATTCAGAAAATAACAAGGCGTCTCCAATAGGAACCAGCGGTGCTCCCTGCCCTCCAAGGGCCACATCTTTCGTTCTGAAATCGGCCACCACCGGAAGTCCTGTTGCCGCAGCAATGTGCGCTGGACTGCCCACTTGAAGTGTCAGCGACTGCTGAGGTGCATGAAAAATCGTGTGACCGTGAGAACAGATGGCATCGACTTCGGTAATATTATTTTTAGAAATAAAATCACTCACCCACTCCCCATGAAGCTGCCCAAGAGCGACGTGAAGCATGCTCAAATCATATCCTGAAAGACTCATTGCCCCTTTCAGGCGTTCTTTCCACTCTGAAGAATAAGAAACAGTATCTCCAAGATGAAAATCAAAAGTCCAACGATCTTGCTTTTTGTTAAAAGTACAATAAGCTATGTCCAGGCCATCCAGCGAGGTTCCACTCATCAGGCCTATGACACGAAACTGCTTCATGAAATAGTGGCGAAAGCAGCTCCGTACATTTTCATGCGTTGTTCTTTGATGCCTTTATCAGCGAGATAATCATCATAAGTCATGCGCTTGTCGATGATGCCTTTTGGTGTCAACTCTATGATGCGATTGGCAACTGTGTGTGTGAATTCGTGGTCATGTGAAGTAAACAACGCCACATGTTTCCAGTCTTTCATTGCATTGTTGAACGCCGTGATAGATTCCAAGTCTAGGTGATTGGTTGGCTCATCGAGCATCA
>CANGVZ010000181.1 GCA_947457285.1 Flavobacteriales bacterium
AATGTCGGCTTCAGTAATTACGTGCCTAAGACTTTCTCTATCTCCGATATTTATTTCTTCATATTTTTTCATAAAAACCTCCAAAGGCTAGCTCCAAAATTAAACCCTGCCCCCACTCCGGCAAGTAATACTAAATCATTCGACTTTATTTTGCCGAGACTCATTGCCTCACTAAGAGCAATACCAACCGAAGCAGAACCAGTGTTTCCAATTTCTTCAACATTCATATGGGTCTTCGTCATTGGTACTTTTAACTTTTTCATCACGTAATCGATAAGATTTAGATTGGCTTGATGGAAAATACAAAAATCAATTTCTGATAATTGAACGTCTGCCTTTAAACAAACATCCTTTATTACAATAGGAAGATTGGTCACGGCTTGTTTCCATGTGGCAAGGCCATTCATTTCGATAAAATCAATTTCTGGATTAAACGACCTGTTTGTAAATGGAAACGAGGATCCGCCTCCACGAAAACGGACTGATTCATATGTGGAACTATCGGTGTGAAATTTCGACTTGATAACACCAAATCCCTTGGGAACTTTACCTAACAAAGCAACTCCTGCACCATCACTAAAAAAAATTGCTGTCTCTTTATCTTTAGGATCAATATAACGTGTATGAAGTTCTACACCAACTACGAGTGCATATTGTACATCTTCATCAATTAACATTCTATCAGATGCAACTGTAAGTGCTGTAACAAAACCAGTGCAATTAGTATTGATATCAATAATTTGAGCCTTCTTCGCCTTTAGATTATTTTGAATTTTTGCTGAAACAGGTGGAAACATATAATCTGGAGAAAATGTGGCCACCACGATAAGTCCAATTTCCTCTGGATTGATGTTTTTCGACTTCAATAGCCTTTCCGCTGCATTTGTGGCCATACCTGAGGATGAATCCTCAGGGGCCGCGATATATCGTCTTTTAATCCCTGTCTTGGTGACTATCCAATCGGGAGTTACATCTGTCATCAATTGACAGAGATCTTCGTTGGTCTGGATCTTCGAGGGCAAGTGATGCTCAGCTGCTAGTATTCCTATACTATATTCTCGCATGACAATTATGTAATAGCCAAAAATTTCTTCAATTCTATATTTTGCGATTTTATCGCAACAAGACGTTCACTTTCTCCATGACCCGGCAAAACCAGACAGTCGTCTGAATATGAAGCAAAAATCTCTTTGATCGATGTTTTTAGTTTTTCCTTATCTTCTCCGGGGAAATTATTGAAACCAAGTCCTTTCTTATATAGGATATCGCCTGAGAATAAATACTTGCCTGATTGAATTATGCAACTTCCAAATGAGTGACCTGGATAATTTGTGATTTCAAGCGAAAAGTTTCCAATAAAAAGTGATTGCGTCTTCTGATTCAAAATCAGGTCCGGTATGGGGATTTCAATTGAAGATTTAATCCTGGCCATTTTAATGAAAAAATTAGCTGATCTTGATAACTTAAGATCAGCTTCATGGAGATAAAAGGGGATATCATATTTCTCTTTAAAATAGGCAACACTACCTATGTGATCGAAATGACCATGTGTTGCAAGAATTGCAATTGGATTTAGATTTCTTAACGTTACAGCCTTATCAAGAAGATCTGAATCGAGACCAGGATCGATTATCAAACATGAATCGCTTCCATCATCTTTAAGCAGGTAAGTATTAGATGGGAAAGTGAGATTCTTGATGCACCAAATTTTATCCTTAATTAATTCCACCTAAATAAATTATTTGAGCAGTAATGTAAGAACTTCTGTCAGACGCAAAAAAATCGACCACGTTCAGAACATCATCTGCTTCTGCTTTGCGTGGAACAGGTAAGTTACTTATAATCTCCTTTATTTTTTCTTGAGCAGAAGGCGTATGAGACCTTAACATGTCGGTATCAATCGCGGTAATCCCTATGGTATTGCATGTTACATTCATAGAAGCAAACTCCTTGGCCATAACATTCGCCAGAGTTTGAATTCCGGCTTTAGTAGCCGCATAAATGGAGTCACCCATCGGCTCCAGTGTTGCTGCCATCGAACCAATATTGATAATTCTGCCTTTACCACCTTTTCTCATCAACTTTGCACATTCGCGGGAAACGAAAAATGTGCCTAGAAGATTTACGTTTACCATATCTACTGCATTCTTTACAGGCATGATCATGCTGTATTGCGAGGTTAATACCGCGGCATTATTAACAACGATATCAAGCTTCGGAAACTTCTTACCTATTTCCCTAAAGGAAGTTGTGATGCTTCCTGGGTCACTCAAATCAATGGTAAAATGGTGATAGGATTCGTGATTGAAGGTGTAATCACTTTTGCTAAGCCCAATTACGATGGCATTATTCCTTAAAAAATGATTGGCTATTATATTACCTAATCCCCTGCTTGCCCCAGTAACCAAAACCGTCTTTCCTTGATACATGGTTGCTAATTTTACATTATGATTATTAACGAAAGCTTATGCATTGGACTTTATAAGAGCCGGGTCAACTATTTCCAAAATGTACTCTGCCAGATTAAGAACTGTATCAAATGGAGACTTGGCCCTTGTCATTGCACGGTCATCCGTAAGTGAAATGTCTTGTGTGAACTCCTCTGTGAGCAATGCTTCAAGATCCACTACAAAAGAAACTAGAGTTAAAGAATCGATTGTTGCTCCCTGACCAAATAAAACGGTTTTTTCATTGGGCACAAATTGCTCTGACTCCGGGAAAGTGTCAATTAGGTCTTTTAATACTTTTAGAATTAACCTAGTAACTTTTTCTTGCGATACCATATTGGAAATTTATAGTTCTTCGTTAATAGTGGTTTTACTAATTACACGCATTGGATTCCCCAAAACAAATACCCCTTTGTCGATATTCCTGCTAACGATGGTCCCAACACCAACCATCGATTTCTCACCAACTTTAACGTTTTCGGTAATAATAGAGTGAGAGCCGATAAAGCACATTCTTCCTAGCTCGGATCCTGTGAGGACCAACGCAAGCGAGGTTATCATAGAGAACTCTCCAATTTTTACATAGGGTGCAATCGCTGAATTAACAGCAATGATTGTAAAGGGCTCAATAATCGCATCATTTCCAACGCAAACTCCAGGATGGAAAATGCACCCATTACCAATTTTAGCTGTCCTGTCTATAACAACAGAAGGGTGGATTATGCTCTCAAAAGCAGATGCAGCTAAGCCCGTTTTTGCTAATATCTGATCTCGAATCAACCGGGTCTTCATTGAGCCTATTCCAAATACAAATTTTACGTGGGGGAATTTTTCCGCATCGGTCAAAGTTCCGACAACTGGAATTTCGCGCAAATAAGTTCCCTGAACTACAGGATTATCGTCTAGGATCCCGATAAACTTATAGGTGGGAGATATTTTATTGATAGCATATACAATTTCGTCCACCTCATAAAAGGCAGTTGATGCTCCTAGAAAAATAAGTTCTGTCATTGCTACTTAGTCTATTTTCTCTCCATTAAGAAAAATTTTACACCACCATTCAAAATTCATAAATGACCAAATCAGCAAGCGATGATTGATGTGCTGATCAACGTGCTCTCGGACAACTTTCTCCATATATTTCCGGTCAATAAACTCAGAAGAAATGGTCTTATTATTTAAAAGCAGTTCTTTCACATAACTCGCGTTTTCACCACGGTACCAGCTCTCGTCTGGAGCGGAAAACCCTTGCTTCTTTCTATTCACGATTTTTTCAGGAATAAACCCATGCATCGCCTTACGCAACACGTTTTTCCCATCGTCAAATTCCCGGTAAGCTTTGGCTTTCTTTTTCTCCTCATTTTCATCGAAACGCTTCATGTTTTCCCACTGCCCCAACTTGTGCCGTACAGGAATTTTCTGGGCAAAATTAACCAGATCGTTGTCCAAAAACGGAAAGCGCTCTTCCAATCCGTTGGCCATTGAAAGCTTATCGCCAACCAATAGAAGGCCAGATAAAAATGTCTTGATCTCGAAATAGAGACTATTTTGAATATGTTCCTCAGGAGAAGAATACCGAAGTTTCGAGTTAAATTCAAATACCCGCTCAAAAACCTGACGAGGCTCACTGACATCAATCTTTGTGTTAATGCGCTGTGTAAATAGTTGGGCTCTATCTCCATCCGGCACCAATCGCTGCCAAAAATCGTAATACTGATTGAAGAAATCCTTTTTGTCAAGCGATTTGAATACGCGGTAATAACGCCAAGGATACCCTCCAAAAAGTTCATCGCCACCAGTTCCTTGTAAGCACACTTTTACAAATTTGGATGCTAACCGTGAAATGTAATAGTTTGGATAACTCATCCCGACCCTAAGGTCTTCTAAATGCCAAACTACCCGGGGCAACGACCATCGTAGATCGCCAGCATTGATGATTTGTTCATAATGCTCAGTTTTAAAATGATTGGCCATGAGTTCGGCATCTCTGCGCTCATCGTAATTAACCTCCACTCCGGTTATTTCACTCATATCAAAACCACATGTAAATGTGGTGAGGCGTGGAACGTGTTTGGAAGCCACTGCCGTTATAGACCCGGAGTCCATACCGCCTGAGAGATATGACCCCACAGGCACATCGGCCACCATTTGTCGTACCACCGCCTGATGAAAAAGTTGCTCGGTTTCGTGAACCGAGTCCTCGAAGCTCATTGTGTTATCTGGAGCACTGAAATCATAGTCCCACCAACTGTGATGCTTGATAAATTTACTATCGGCCGTAATCGTTACTGAGTTGGCAGGCGGGAGCATTGTCACACCCTTGAAAAGCGTGCGAAACGTAAACAAATTTTGAAACGTAAAGTATTCATTTAACGCTCCTTCATCTAGCCGAACCGAGAATCGTGGAAATTTCATGAAGGCTTTGATCTCTGACCCAAATAAAAGTGTCTTACCATCAAACCAATAATAGAGTGGTTTAACACCAAAGCGATCTCTAAATAGATGAAGTGTTTGCGTTTTCTTATGCCATGCCGCAATAGCAAACATGCCATTAAATCGCTTGATTACATCCACCCCATAAGCTGAAAGCCCTTCCGTAATGACTTCTGTATCCGTTGTGGTAATAAATTCGTGCCCGCGAGAACGAAGCTCCTGCTTTAACTCAAGGTAGTTGTAGATGCATCCGTTGAAGACAATCGTCCATTCTCCATCGCGAGACGTCATGGGTTGATTGGCCCTTGCACTCGTATCCAGTATGGCCAATCTTCTGTGGCCAAAAGCAACCGGGCCTTCCACAAAATATCCTTCGCCATCTGGTCCGCGATGGGCCAGGCTGTCGTTCATGGCCCGTATCTCTTGATGCGAAACAGGTTCACCGCTTAGATTAAATATTCCGGAAATCCCACACATTGAATTAGAGGCTCCTGATGGTTTGAACTACATATTGATAGTCATCCGGGGCCATTCGATTATGGAGGGGTATTGCCATTG
>CANGVZ010000182.1 GCA_947457285.1 Flavobacteriales bacterium
AATCGTTACATTGAACCTTTACGGTGATATCCTTTCTGACGTGGCTGCTCAAATCGCCGGTTCAGTAGGTATCGCGGGAAGCTCAAACATCGGTACTGAGTGTGCGATGTTCGAGGCAATCCATGGAAGTGCTCCACGTCGTGCGGGTCAGGATATGGCTAATCCAAGCGGTCTTCTCCAAGGTGCAATTATGATGTTGATTCACATCGGACAGAGCGATGTAGCTGAGAAAATCCAAAATGCTTGGTTATGCGCAATGGAAGACGGTATCCACACTTACGATATCTACAAGGAAGGCGTAAGCAAGCAGAAAGTAGGTACTTCGGCATTTGCTGATGCTGTAATCGAGCGCCTTGGAAAAACACCAAAGCAACTGAAGGAAGTTAAGTACGATACAAACGCGAAACCATCTGCTCCTTTCATCTACAAGCGCAAGCCAGCTGCTGAAAAGAAAATGGTAGGAATCGACGTGTTCGTTCACTGGAGAGGTACCAACCCAGATGAGTTGGCTGCTATTGCTCAACAAGCCAATGACGGATGTCTTCAGCTTTCTATGATTTCGAACCGTGGTATCAAAGTGTGGCCAAATGGCTTTGACGAAACATTCTGCACCGACCACTGGAGAATGCGCTACTTGTGCACTGATGAAAAGGCACACTTGCAATTCAACAACAAAATGATCACCCGATTCCTCGATAAGGTTTCTGACGCGGGATTGGAATTCGTTAAAACAGAGCACCTCTTCAAGTTTGATGGCGTTGAAGCTTTCTCTCTCGGACAGGGTCAATAATACTAAAGACTCGGATAAGTCTCGGTTTAAGTAGTATTTGGTTTAATAGTTTTACAACAGGTAGGTCATAACGTTGACCGATGAATTAAGTGGACAAACAACAGTTTTTTTAGCAACAAGCTTATCCGACTTTCAAGCCTTCCTCCTAACTGGAGGAAGGCTTTTTTTTGTGCATTCGTCAATCTAATATTCTATTTTGACAATTCAACCCTTAATTTCGTATCGGCATTTGCATAACTTAACGGTGTTAACTTTCTTTGTTTCGAAATAAAAAATGAACAGCAGTAAAGACAAAAGGGCTTCGGACAAAATAGATCTCAAGCAGCGTATTTTGAATGCGGCACGAGAGATATTTCTGGAGCAAGGGTATGATCGCACCTCTGTTCGAATGATTGCAGAAAAGATAGGTTATAGCGCTACCACTATTTATCTGCACTTTCAGGACAAAAACGAAATTTTGCATACCCTGCACACCGAAGGTTTTGAAATCTTGAATAGTAGAATGGCTGTTTTGCTTCAGATGGATGACCCCTTCGAGCGATTAAAAGCGATGGGAAAGATGTACATCGATTTCGCCTTGAGCAATCCGGAATTATATGATCTGATGTTCATTCAAGTTTCACCTTTGACGAAGTTAGAAGAAGAAGACGAGCTTTGGAAGGAAGGAAATACAGCATTCGGAGCACTTAAAAAGACCGTCACCAATTGCATTGACAGAAAGTACTTTCCTCACCATGATGCCGAGGTGACCGCTTTTGTAATCTGGAGTGCGCTGCACGGAATGATTACATTGCATCATCGAAACAGATGCACCAAAGTGATTTCAGAACCCAACAAAGAAAGAATAGTATCTCTGGGACTTGAAGCGTTCATCCATCTTCTCAGTTCGTTAAAAAAATAGTTCAAGTAATTCTTAGTAATCAGAGTATTTCCCGTCAAGGGAACAGGGAATGCTATTTTTTTAAATTTAAAGTTAACACTGTTAAGTAATTAAAGAAAATGCCCATGAGACCTCATCCATTCACATTCTTTTTGGCACTTTTTAGTGTACTACTGGCACAGATTCCTCAGGCCCAATCAAGGCTTGACGCATATATCCAGGAAGGACTAAAGGCCAATATTGCTCTCAACCAAGAGAGTCTCGAAATCGATCGCGCTATTATTCAGCTTGAAAATGCGTCATCACTATTTTATCCAACCGTCGCTTTTAATGGTAGCTTCACCAGCGGTGAGGGTGGACGTTATTTCAATTTTCCACTCGGAGACATAGTTAATCCAGTCTATTCCACTTTGAATCAACTCACCGCTTCCAATGCTGTTCCTCAAATAGAAAATACAGAAGCTTTTTTAAACCCGAAAAACTTCTATGACGCTCACATCCGAACATCCATGCCTTTGCTGAATACAGACATAATATACAACAAGCGAATTCAGAAAAGTCAGCTAGAAGTGCGCACAGAGGGTTTGGTAGTTTATAAGAGAGAACTGATCAAGCAAATCAAAAGTGCTTATTTCCAGTACGCACAAAGTGTTAAAGCCATTGATGTTTTTACCGCAGCTTTGGGTTTAATTGAACGTACCGAAGTCATAACAGAGAGTTTAATTAAAAATGGTAAAGCAATACCAGCGCAATTGAGCCGAGTGCAAGCGGAAAAAGCCAAGATTGAGGCCGATTTGAATACGGCAAAGAATCAATCCTCAAATGCCAAGGCGTATTTCAATTTTCTTCTTAACCGCCCTTTAGATGCGGCGATTGATTTAGAATCTGGCGTGCGGCCAGGTACTTCAGCTTCTTCCGATGCATTCAAAAATCGCGAGGAACTCAAGATGTTGGAGAAAGTTCTTCTCATTCAACAGACGGCTCTCCAAATGGAGCGCGCTTATGCAGTGCCTCGTCTCAGTGCCTTTGTAGATCTAGGTTCTCAGGCAGAACAATGGCGTGTTGACGATAAGTCACGATATTATTTATTGGGAGTGCAAATGGACATTCCCATTTTCGAAGGAGGTCGAAACACTCGGAATACCAAGCTTGCAGAAATTCAAGTAAAAGACGCAAAGCTTGAATTGGAAAATACGCAAAAGCAGCTTCAGCTCGCTATTAGTGTTGCAAGTAACAACGTTCAATCGGAGCTCGAAAAACTTGAGTCATCTAAGCAGTTGCAGACTGCGGCTGCCGCTTATTATGCTGCAATGGAAAGCGGATTCAAATCAGGTGTGACTCCTCTACTTGATTACCTCGATGCACGCACACAACTTACCAATGCATCTCTCGCATTGACTATACAAGAACTCAAACTAGCGGAAGCCATTGCTCAATTGGAAAGAGAAACAGCTTCTGACATCATTAACAAATAATTCCCTTTAACCATGAAAAAAATATTATTCCTCGCAATGTCGATTGTATTGTTCGCTTCATGTTCTGATGAAAGCGCAACCACTGAAAGTATTCCTTCTGCCTCAGACGCCATTCCCGTGAAGGTCATTCCTCTCGGAAAGGTGGATGTTCAAAATCCGGTATATGTTTCAGGTCAGTTCACCACCACCGAGGAGAGTCTTCTTTCTTTTAAGACAGGTGGAGTGATAGAAAATGTATTCGTTCAGCCGGGAGACCGCGTTCAAAGTGGTCAGTTGATCGCAAAGCTTGTATTGACAGAAATAAGTGCTCAAGTGGAACAGGCTAAAATAGGCTTAGACAAGGCCAAGCGCGATTTTGATCGCGGTGCTAGGCTCCTTCAAGATAGTGTGATCACTACTGAACAATTTGAAAATTTGAAGACGCTTTACGATTTGTCTTCTAAGCAATATGAAGCGGCTAAGTTTAACTTATCATACTCAGAAATTAGAGCGACTTCAGGCGGAGTGATTTTAGAGCGCTTTGCCAATGCCGGACAGATTGTAGGCCCTGGAAGTCCAGTGGTAAGATTCAACTCACTCGCAAGCAGCGAATGGGTAGTACGAGCCGCCATCGCAGACAAAGATTGGTCGCGCGTAACTGTTGGTGATAGTGCTAGATTATCAATTAACTCACTGGGTCAAAAGAATGTAAGAGCGACTGTGATAAGAAAATCTGAAGGTGTAGATCCCTATACAGGTTTGTTTCTTGTTGATGTTCGCCCTTCTCAGGCCCTGCCTAACCTTGCAAGTGGACTCTTTTCAGATGTCGTCATTACTCCTCGAGTTAAACAAAACTCTTGGCAAATTCCGCTCGAGGCATTACTCGATGGAGATGGCAAAGAAGGATTTGTTTTCGTTTCCAATGATGGCAAGAAAGCTGAGCGCATAAAAGTGGTTGTAAGTTCAATTGCCGATGGATTGGCCAGCGTGGAAAGCGGTCTTGAAAATGCTCTGTGGCTCATCGTTTCAGGCGGACCTTATCTCAATGATCAATCAAGTATTATCATTCAAAAATAATTGCCATGAAAATTTCAGTTTACGCGGTAAAAAATTACCAGTTCACGCTTGTCATTTTCTTAATGGCAATTGCCCTCGGTGTGACCACACTTTTGAACATGTCGCGCTCGGAGGATCCGGAGCTGAGTGCTCCTGAGTTTCCAGTGGTTGTGATTTATCCGGGCACTTCTCCTCAAGACATGGAAGACCTAGTCGTGGATAAGTTGGAGAAAAAGATTAGTGAGTTAGAAGATATCAAGCGTATCAAGACCACGATTCAAGATGGGGTAGCAGTCCTCAACGTCGAGTATATCTATGAAAGCGATGTGGATGAGAAGTATCAGGAACTCGTGCGTGAAGTAAATGGAATGAGAACAGAACTTCCTGCCGAAGTGCTAAGTATGGAAGTTCAGAAAATCATTCCCAGTAATGTAAACATTATTCAAGCGGGTGTGATTTCGAATTCGGCATCTCGCAAACAACTTCAAGAAGAAGCAGAGAGATTGGAGGAAACTTTAAAAACAGTCTCTGAATTGAAAAATGTTGAGATTCATGGAATACCTGATGAAGTTGTAAAAATTGATTTACAATTGGATAAGCTCGCCTCGATGAAACTTCCGGTGAATGCCATATTAGGAGCGGTGCAAAGTGAGTTGGCAAATATTCCAGGCGGTAGTATTGATGTAGGTAATAAGGCTTATAACATTAAGACCAGCGGGAATTATGTAGATGTCAATGAAATCAATCAGACCGTGGTTTATTCTTATAACGGCAATAATATTCGAATCAAAGATATTGCGAATGTTTATGTTGATTTTAAAGATGAAACACACATTACTCGCATCAATGGTAATCGCGGCGTATTGGTAACTGCAGCATTAAAGCCCGGTAATAACATCAGTGATATTCAAAAGAAGTATCAAGTGAAAATAGATGAGTTCAAGTCGAGCTTGCCTTCAAATATCGCTTTGGAAATGACATTCGATCAAGCAGATAATGTAAACAAGAGACTTTCAGGACTGGGGCTGGATTTTGTGATTGCGATTCTCTTGGTAGCATTTACACTTTTGCCTCTTGGAGGTCGGGCGGCTTTGGTAGTCATGATTTCTATTCCATTGTCTCTTGCTATTGGTCTTGTGATGTTGAACGTGCTTGGTTACAATATGAATCAATTATCCATCGTGGGACTTGTGGTTGCACTCGGTTTGCTTGTAGACGATAGCATAGTGGTTGTTGAAAATATTGAGAGATGGC
>CANGVZ010000183.1 GCA_947457285.1 Flavobacteriales bacterium
ATTCAAATGTTGGTCGACCACGTACCATTGGATATACTCTTGGCACTACTGCGTTCACCACTTGTTCACACGGAACATCCATGGCGGCCACGGCGGTAGGTCCAAGAAATGCATCAGGGGCTACTACTGGGGTAGCTTATCGCTCAGGTTTGTTTTTTGTTCGTTCTTGCAATGACGTAGTACTCGATGGTTCATCTGAACGTACGGCTACTAAAAATGCATTGGTAGCGCTTGGAAACAATACCTCTGTAAGGGTGATTAGTATGTCAATCGGAACACCTTTCTCTAGTAACGTTCTTTTGGATGGATTAAACTACGCCACAGGCATGGGCAAATTAGTCATGGCTGCGGCTGGTACAAGTTTTAGCTGGACGAGTTGGTGGGGTGTAGTTTATCCTGCTGCTTACAGCAATGCAGTGGCAGTTACAGGAGTCAATGAAAGCAATAATACGTGTGAAAGCTGTCATGATGGAAGTGAAGTAGATTTCACTATTGTTATGGAGCGTAACGCAAATGACAATCGCAATAGCTTGGCGCTTGCACAAAGTGGTAATAGTCCCACGTATATCGGTGGAAGCTCTGTGGCTACAGCGACAGCAGCAGGTATCGCAGCTATGGTTTGGAGCGTAAAGCCTTCACTTACTCGCGCTCAAGTATTGTCCATTTTACAGCAGTCGTCACAATATTGGCCCGGTCAAAACTCTTCTAAGGGCTACGGCAACATCAATGCCCTGACCGCGGTAAATCTCGCGGGAACGTGGTAATAAGATAATATGATAGTATGCTAATATGCTAATATGCTAATATGCTAGTGTGTTAGTGTACTATCATACTATCATACTATCATACTATCATACTGTCATACTATCATACTATGATACTGTCATACTATCATACTATCATACTATCATACTATCTAATTGTACAAGTTAATCTTGATTTGTTGTAAGCAGAGGACGAAAAAGATGATGCAGCTTTGAAATGTTGTGAGAATGTTCTCACAATATAAAAAGTACAATCATGAAGAGTAATCAGGAACTTCAAAGAGATGTTCAGAATGCAATTAGATGGGAGCCGTTGTTGCATGCCGCAGAGATTGGGGTAACAGTAAAAGACGGAGTCGTTTCACTCACAGGCATTGTGGACAGTTATGTAAAAAAAATGGAGGCTGAAAATGCCGCCAAGCGTGTTAAAGGCGTAAAAGCGATTGCCGAAGAAATCGAGGTAAAACTTCATGACTCCTACATCAAATCGGATGCAGATATTGCCACGAATGCGCTCGGAGGTCTTGAGGCTAATTGGCTCGTCCCTCATCATCGCATCAAGGTTTTGGTAGAAAAAGGTTGGGTCACTTTAGAAGGTGATGTTCCATGGAATTACCAAAAAGATGCTGCCAACAAAGCCGTTGTTTTTCTGTCTGGTGTTCGAGGAGTTTCAAACAATTTGAAAATCAAGTCGGATCTCAATGATGGAATTGAAACCGAAAGAATCATTGAGGCTTTGGATAACAGCTGGGCGCTCGATGAATGTGACATCCGAGTAGAAGTCAAAAACTCTTCAGTAACGCTCACTGGAATTGTCAACTCTTGGTACGAACGTGACGAGGCGGCCCGCATAGCGTGGAATACTCCAGGAGTGACGGAGGTCGAAAATAATTTGGTAGTCGACTACTACAATATCCTTGTCGATTGATTACGCAGCGGGAAATAGCTCCCATTTATCTCTATGGATATGCTATAATTTTTGCAGGTCTATCATTAGCTTTTATTGATGATACAAATTTTCAGTGGATAAAAACCAGAGTAGGAATTTTAACTTTGTCTGGATCAGCAGTGGCATTTATTGCCGCTGTTTCCAGGCATAAGCGCCATGTAGAATTTATCTATCACGAGATACATGCTTTATCAATGATGCTTTTTGGAATCTCAATTTTATTTTTCTGTGATAATCCGAGGGATTTGACCTACATAACGAGTTTCCTTTTGTTCTTTTACGCATTTTCTGAGATCATATTCTGCAATTTGCTTTATAATTTGTCGCAACGTGTAGTAAGTCGAATAGTTGGAATCCGCCTTACCATCGCTCTGATTGTGGGCATTGGAGCGGTAGTGGCGATATCATTCAAGGAATCAAGTTTTCAAATCTTCGCTTTCCTTCTCGTACTGATAGGTGTCAATGTTATTTTCTATGTTCCTGTTTTGAAATACGGACCTTCGGGAAGACTCAAAGCTTCGAATACAGCTTCTTGAAATGAGTGAAGTTGAACATAAAATTGTAGCCAAAATTATTAACGCAGGAAAGGAATATGTCAATGGAGATATAAAGGTGGTTGCACTGAAGCCGAGCAGCGTGGAATTAAAATCTGGCGAACTACTTCTAATCATCGGTCCATCCGGATCGGGAAAGACCACCTTGCTTTCTCTATTTGGATGCGTCATCTATCCCAGTTTTGGTGAAGTTTGGATCGACGATGTAATGGTAAACAGCTTACCCGAAAAGGAGCTCGCAGCGCTTCGTTTAAAAAAGATTGGTTTCATTTTTCAAAGATTTAATTTGATTGCACCGCTCACAACACTCGAAAATGTGATGATGCCGCTAATACTGCAAGGTGAAACTTCGGGTGATTCTAAAAAGAAGGCCGCAAAAGCATTGACAAAAGTAGGGTTGCAAGACAGGTTTCAAAATTTATCCAATGACCTCAGCGGTGGACAGCAACAGCGCGTGGCCATTGCACGCGCGCTCGTCACGAATCCCGAAATGATGTTGTGTGATGAGCCGACTGCTTCGCTTGATCTAGAAAGCGCTGGCATTGTAATGAAAGAACTCAAAGACTTGGCATCACAAGGAAAGGCCGTGGCTGTAGTCACACACGACAGCAGACTGCGCCCATTCGCCGATAGAATTGTTTATGTCATTGACGGTGGAATCTCTGATGTGCCGGTTGAAGTTATTACTTAACTCTTTATTTTATGTCTATTTTTTCAAAAGAACTAATGATGCTTTTAAGCTTCATTTTTCTTCAAGGTTGTTCGAACGAAAAGGATACTAATACGATTGAAAATTCGAAACAGCCTTTGACTTCCAATTTGATTTATGGAATCGGACGAATCGTTCCCGAAAATGATGTGGTTCCTCTTTTTGCGATGGTTGGTGGGATTGTGACTAAAGTTTTTGCACAAGAAAACGATACCGTGGCCAAAGGAGATATTCTCGTCGAATTAGATCATCAATTAGAAGACGAACGCTTGAATCAAGTGAGAACGAGTTTAGCGTCCCAAACTGCGCAAATCCAAATGGATATAGCGATAGTGGATGAGTTAGAGGCTCAAAAAAGAAATGCTGAATCGGAGCTAAACAAATTCGAAAAGCTTGGTTTGATTAGCGCAATTACGGAGCAGTCTATCAATGATCTGAGAACAGAAGTAGAGGTTTTGAAAGCAAACATCAAAGGAGCATTTGCTAATGTGAGTTTTTCAAAATCAAAGAAAAAAGAGTTGGAGTCTGAGTTGAATATGGCGCGGATTCAACGAAATCAAAAAATCATCAAAGCACCCATCAGTGGTATCGTGTTGGAACTAACAGTACTTCTTGGAGAAGTGATGGCGACATCTAGTGCTTTTGGTACTATTCAACCGGAAGGCCCAATAATAGTGGTATGCGAGGTAGATGAGTCAACCGCAAATCTAGTTCACTTAGGACAAAATGGATGGATTCGAAACGTAGGCACTTTGGATACATTGACTTTGGCACAAGTGATTTTCACCTCTTCATCCTTAAATAAAAAATCGCTTTTTTTTGATCAAGCAGGTGAACGGGAAGACAGAAGGGTTCGGAAAGTCAAGTTGAGCTTGGAAAATTCTAATAATTTATTGCTTAATACTCGAGTGGAATGTGTCATAGTGACTCATTAACTCATCCAATTTAATGATATGTGGCGAATAGCATGGAAGTTTATTAAATATGATAAGTCCAAAAGCGTTGGAGTGGTAGTGGGGATATTTATTAGTACATTCCTGATTGGTCAACAACTGGGTGTTTTCTTTTTCCTGTCAGGCATGATGGGCGCGCTCGCCACTGATTTGAAAGTGCAAATTTGGGTAGTGGATGATCGCACCACCGATGTGAACCAAGTGGGGCGGCTCGACGTGAGGGTAATTAGAGCCATTCAAGGTGTGGAAGGAGTGAAAGAGGCCTTTCCACTGGTGATAGCCGGTGCACCATGTGTATTTGAAAATGGATCGAGTGGAATTATCAATTTATTAGGCGTGGAAAGAGAATACCTCCACCGATTGATAGACTCCAGCAAAATCTCACTTGGTAAAATAACCGATGTGCAGATAGCTGGTGCAATTAGTGCGGAATTTTATGATATAAAAAACTTAGGTGGAAATATTGATGTGGGTACTAACCTTGAAATCAATGGTCGCCGTGCTTTTATTGCTGTGCAAACGAAAGGTTTCAGAGGCTTCGGTAGTAGTTTTTGTATCACCACCATCGAGAGAGCTCGTTTTTTTTCAAATCGACCTTCGCACGAAGTCAGCGCTGTTTTGGTAAATGTCCACAACGACTTAGATATAGATTTAGTAATCAATCGTATCAATGAATCTGTTTCAGGAGTAAAGGCCTGGCGGTCGGATGATTTTGCAAAAGCCTCTAAAAGAAAAATATTAGCCAGTAGCGGCATTGCTTTAAGTACGGGTGTGCTCATCATATTTGCACTCATCACGGGTTTCTTTATCATCGGTCTCACGATGTATTCATCAGCGCTCGATCGAGTCAAAGATTATGGAACGCTTAAAGCGATAGGAGCAAGCAATACTTATATAACTAAACTTATTTTGGTTCAAGCCACACTGCTCACCATTGTAGGCTTTATCATTGGAATTCTCTTATTGCAAGGATTTAGGATAGGCGTAGAAAGTTCGGGCTTACTTTTTTCAATTTCTCTTCCTGTCCTTTTATTAATGTTCTTTACAATTTCTATCATCTCCATCAGCGGGGCATCCTTTGCGCTTCGCAGAATCAAAAGCATCGAACCCGCCGCAGTTTTTCGATAATAAGATAATAAGATAATAGGATAATAAGATAATAAGATAATATGCTAGTATGACAACGTGTTAAAAGCATTATCTTATCTTTGAGTATGCGATTGAAGATTGGGATATGGCTCATGTTGTTCTTTGCCCAGATTACCACGGGAGCTTCAACCGTTTTGGATTCGCTTATTGCGCGAGGAGAACAGCTGGCGCTTTCAAACATTGATTCATCAAGATACTTTCTCTCGAGGGCGCTAGCGCTTTCTAAGAAAGAAAATTCTTCTGATAGCTTGCGTGAAGAGAAAGAGATAAAATGCCTCGCTCTGCTCGGCGATTCTTATTCTGGGCAGTCAGATTTTTCTGCGGGCATTTCATTTTACGTTGCTGCTATAAAAA
>CANGVZ010000184.1 GCA_947457285.1 Flavobacteriales bacterium
CGTAAGTTTAGTATCGGCTTTCATTGCAATTTTATTGACCATTGCGCTATGCGCACATGCACAATGGCAAGTGAGCAGTCTATTCACCTTTAGTGAGATAATTGAATATAGTTTTCTGTCGCTAGTATGGCCTTGGACGGCATATCAAATGCTCTATGAACAAGCCAGCGACTTGAGGTTCTATGGAATAGGGATTCCAGCGTTAACAACCCTATTGCTGGCATTTTGTATCGCTACAACTAAAGCCAGTGGTCATCATCTCCCGAAAAATATCCTCGTACAAATCATTAACATGCTAATGATTTCTACCTTTCTTTTCAGTATCCTCGAATTATCTAATGCTGCTTCATTCTTCTTGCTCATCTTTATCTGGCCCATTTCAATGGCGTGGATTACAGCAGCCTGGAACACCAATCAATTTTTGATCAGCAGCCAACACTCGTTTGGAACGATACTGCGATTGAACTTTTGGAAAATCCTTGGTAATTTTTGGAATATACATGGAATTCAGTGGATCATACTATTGATGTTCAATGGTTTTATTCTCACCATTTTTGGCGTGCTTTTCACAGGACGTCCCACCAACTTGCTTTGGGTATTCTTTGAATTTATTCAAATGAATGTTCCCAGCACCTGGGTCTTGGCAACGGAGGTTCCATATATCCTCTACACTTTTGTTGTCCTTTTCGGATTGGCTTTCGTTGTGTCCTTTAGCGTCATATCAAGCTACCTTCTTTATTTCAGCGGAAAAGAAATTGCAACTGCAGAAACACTAACCGATTCCATAAAAAACATCGGCATTAAAAAACGAGCTTACGGCATTGAGAAAGAATTTTAGCAAATATTATTGGCTGCTCGTAGTTGCCGTTTTTTCGCACTTCATCAGTTACGCCAGCACTGACTCCACAAAAGTATGGACCAACGAATCATGGCGAGAAGCGAAAGAAGGAATCCAGTACATTGAGAAAGCTAAAAAAGAAACCAATTTCGAGCTGGACAATGTCGACGTGGATACTCCAGATTGGGATTTCTCATGGCTGCATAGTGAAACTGTAAAATTCTTTATCATCACTATTGTGATCATTCTATTAGCTGGCGCATTAATTTATTTATTGACCGGGCCATCACGAAGGGATAAAAAAGTGAAAGAAGACCTCGACTTCGAACTCGCCAAGTTGGAAGAGGAAGTCCTTGAATCAGACTTTGATAAATACCTAGCGATGGCACTGGCAAAAGAGGATTATCGCGCTGCTGTAAGAATCCTGTTCCTTCATCTTTTGCAAGCATTGCACGAGAACAGTTGGATTGTTTGGAAAAAAGATAAAACCAATCAAGACTTTTTGAACGAAACAAGACAACGTCCGAATTATATTCAATTTCGCGATCTCACCCTCGCATTCGAAATAGTTTGGTATGGGGACCAAAACATTAGTAAAGAAAAATATTACCAATTACAAGATATTTTTAATTCATTTAGAAATCAATTAAAAAATTGAAGAATAATAATTCCACCCTCATTATTGTAGTATCGCTACTCCTCTTGCTGGGTGGTCTAATCTTCTATTTTAGCGGTGAGGAGATTGATTGGAGTGAAAATTATCGTTATGACAGCAAATCTCCATACGGCACTCACATCATCAAATCTATGCTCGAAAATAATTCTAATAAAGCCGAATTTATTTTCATTAAAGACAGTACCTATAAACAATTAAATACATCCTTCGATAAAGTCAATAACTACGTTTTCGTAGGTGATGCGTTTTATACTTCGCAGCGTGACATTGACTCCATTGCAAACTTTGTTGCCAACGGCAATAAAGCTTACATTGTTGCAAGCAACTTCGACAATAGAATATTTGCTCACATTCTTCAAAACATGCCTGCGGATTCAATTTACGATTCTGTGGGAGTGATTGAAGATTTTATTTTCCCCACAGAAGAAGAAATCACTGAATACGAGGAAGCATACAGTGAAGAAGACGATCCCTATTCCACTTATGATGGAGAACAACAATATGCGGATCAAGAAGTACCAGCTTATGAAGATTACGAAGAACAAAGTTTCGACACCACTGCTTATCTCACCGAGCTTAGCTACATTGAGATTGTGAATAGCGAATCCCTCTTCACCAGATTCAAGAGCCAATCCCCCATATATAATGAGAGGGATGCCATCTATTGGAACGGCGACCAGATTTCTCTGGAGAAACAAAAATATCTTCATGAATTTATCTATGAATTTAAACCCCAGTATCATGATTGGCACTTTTTCAATACAGTGCTTTTCGAAAATATTCCCGCTGATAAAATTGAAATACTGAGCGTTGGCCAAGCCGATGATGGAAATATTCACTATGCCTACCCCAATTATATTAAAATAAAATACGGAAAAGGAACATTCTACCTGCACTCCAATCCTATTGCGTTTTCCAATTATCAGCTCCTTAACCAGGATAAGATGGAATATGCGCGAAGAGTCTTTGAAGAAATGGGGGACGGGAAAATATATTGGTCTGAAGACAATCGCTATTACGACTACTCTCAGTTTCAAAACCCAAACAACCCGGGCATTGCAGATGAGGGGCCGATGGAATTCATTCTTAGCGAACCCTCCCTTCGGAAGGGTTGGTATCTTCTTATAGCTGGAGTTATATTGTATTTCCTATTTGGAGCAAAGCGCAAACAACGCCCCATACCCGTGGTTGCGCCCAAGGAAAATACGAGTATCGAATATGCTGAGGTCATTGCACAATTATTTTTATCTCAGACCGATCACAAACAGCTCATTCAACTTAAATCCGAGCAATTCAAGTTCTATCTTCGTGACCGTTTCAACATTCACCTAGCTAAAAATCTAAGATGGGAGGATGAAGCAGCTATGAAGTTGATTGCCTCTAAAACCAATACTAAAGTTGAATTGATTACAGCGATCATTAAAGAAGAAGGATATTTGAGAAATTTGAATACGGTAGACACCCCTACAATGCTATCGTTCCACCATAAATTAGAAGAATTTTACAAATCAAGCAAATAGTCATGAGTGAATTGAATCAAGAACTTCAACCAGAATCAACACCAGTGTACACCAGTGAATGGGCTCAAGGGCTCATGACCGAGCACCGTGTAGATGTGCGACCTATTTTTGAGTCCGTAGATCGGGTAAAAGGTGAAATCTCAAAAGTTGTAGTTGGACAGGAAAACACCATTGACATGCTCATGGCAGCAATGATCACCGGCGGCCACGTACTGCTTGAGGGATTACCTGGAATCGCTAAAACACTCACGGCAAAGTTGCTGGCAAAAACTGTGAATGCTGGATTCAGCAGAATCCAATTCACCCCCGATCTAATGCCCACGGACGTCACGGGAACTTCGGTATTCAATGTGAAGGAATCAAACTTCTATTTCCGCAAAGGGCCTATTTTCTCCAACATTATTTTAATTGACGAGATCAATCGTTCTCCAGCCAAAACACAGGCTGCACTGATGGAGGTGATGGAAGAAAAACAGATTACATATGACGGAGAAACATACGTCATGAATCGTCCATTTTTTGTGATCGCAACACAAAATCCAATCGAACAGGAGGGCACTTATAGTCTGCCCGAAGCAGAGTTGGATCGATTTGTATTTCGTCTAAAACTTTCCTACCCAAGCTTAGAACAAGAATTGGCAATCATAGAGAAGTTTCATGCAGATTTTGATGCCCGACACACAACGCAAGTGGATAAAGTACTTGAGCCTCATGACATCGAAAACTTCGCCAAGCTTATAGAAAAAATATATGTTCGACCAGAACTCCTGAAGTATATCGCAGCAGTGATTAATAACACCAGAAACAATGGTGATTTATTCATGGGAGCCTCTCCCCGCGCCTCTTTGGCGATTATTAAAACAGCAAAAGCATTGGCTGCTATCCGTGGTCGCGAATTCGTAACTCCTGACGATATAAAAATCGTTGCTCTGCCTGTACTCAACCATCGCCTCATACTCAGTCACGAGCGCGAAATGGAGGGATTTACAGTGGAAGACATCATCAAAGACATTTTGGAAAATGTTGAAGTACCTAGATAATTGAGTAAGTCGAAGAAAATATCACACCTCAGAGCCTTCCAGTTGAGCAGAAGATTTTTTACTGTTCTACTTGCGATTGTGTTCCTTTATTTTCTGGGATTCTTCATCCCTACATTCACCTTTATCGCAACTTATCTCATAGCCGTTGTGATAGTGCTAGTCGTTGTGGAAACCTTTCTTCTTTATTCAAAAATACAAATTATCACAGCAGACAGACAAGTTGGACGGATGCTATCGCTGGGAGATGACAATGTAATTCGCGTCAATATCACGAATCAAGGAAGTTTTAAAGTCAAGCTTCAGGCCTACGACGAGATACCCTTTCAATTCCAATGGAGAGGACTTCAGTTCAGTCTTTCACTAAATGGTGGCGACAACCAAACACTGGAGTACAAGCTTCGTCCGGTTGAAAGAGGCGAATATTTGTTTGGCAATTTCAACGCACATATTAGTACGTTCACGCATCTAGTGACGCGACGAGTGCTTGCAGGTCAGGAAGAAATGGTTCCAGTGATGCCATCGGTAATTCAGATGAATAAATATGAGCTCATGGCATTTGCTCGTATTTCATCGTTTGAAGGTATAAAGAAGATTCGACGTCTCGGGCATAGCTATGAGTTTGAAAAAATCAAACAATACAGCCAGGGTGACGATATTCGCAGTATCAACTGGAAAGCCACGGGCCGCAGGAACAACCTGATGGTGAACCAATATGAAGATGAGCGTAGCCAACAGGTTTATATGATTATCGACAAAAGTCGAAATATGCACATGCCTTTCAATGGCCTGAGTTTGTTGGACTACAGCGTTAATACCTCCCTCGTTCTTGCCAACATCGCACTAAAAAAATATGACAAAACAGGACTTATCACTTTCAGTTATGCACTGGGAAGTACGATTCCTGCTGAAAGAAGTCAGCTTCAGTTGAAAAAAATCATGAATTCGCTTTATCATGAAAAACCTCAACCCTACGAAGCAAACTATGATTTACTCTACCGAAGTGTTAAAAACATCGTCAAGGGTCGCAGCCTGATCATGCTTTATACGAATTTCGAAAGCATGTACGCCATGGAGCGCGCTTTGCCTGTATTACAAAAGATAAACAAGCAACATTTGCTGGTGCTCCTCATTTTTGAAAACACCGAACTCCATAGTTTCATTCGAGGCAAAGCCGAGTATGTATCTGACATCTATGCTCAAACGATTACACAAAAGCTATTGAACGAAAAGAAGCAGATTGTGTCAAAACTGCGTAAATACGGAATTCAGACCATTTTGAGCAAGCCTGAAGACTTGAGCATTAATACGGTCAACAAGTACCTTGAACTCAAGGCACGCGGCCTCATTTA
>CANGVZ010000185.1 GCA_947457285.1 Flavobacteriales bacterium
ATCAATACATAATCATGGCAAATTTTCATTTCGACACACTGCAACTTCATGCAGGACAATCAGCAGATCCAACCACTGGTTCACGCGCTGTACCTATCTACCAAACCACCAGCTATGTCTTCAACGACAGCGCGCATGCAGCAAACCTCTTCGGTCTGCGTGAGTTTGGTAATATCTACACGCGCATCATGAATCCTACAACGGATGTTTTTGAAAAACGTATCGCTGCTCTGGAAGGTGGTGTGGCTGCCCTCGCCGTTGGCTCGGGTCAAGCTGCGCAATTCATCGCGCTCAACAACATCCTGCAAGCAGGTGATAATTTTGTAACGACATCATTTCTCTATGGTGGTACTTACAATCAATTCAAAGTAGCATTCAAACGCCTCGGCATAGAAGTGCGATTCGCAGACGGCGATGATCCCGCTTCTTTCGAAAACCTCATCGACACAAAAACTAAGGCACTCTATCTCGAAACCATCGGTAACCCTGGGTTCAATATTCCTGACTTCGAAAAAATTGCGGACATCGCTCGCAAAAACGATGTGCCCCTCGTTGTCGACAATACATTCGGTGCCGGAGGTTATCTCTTCAAACCACTTCAATACGGTGCGAACATCGTTGTAGAAAGCGCTACGAAATGGATCGGTGGTCACGGCACCAGCGTAGGCGGCGTCATCATTGATGGCGGCAATTACAACTGGGGCAATGGCAAATTCCCACAATTCACCGAACCTAGTGAAGGTTATCACGGCCTAAAATTCTGGGAAGTTTTTGGTGAAGGTAATCCTCTCGGTCTTCCGAATATCGCCTTCGCTATTCGCGCTCGCGTAGAAGGCTTGCGCGACTTCGGTCCAGCATTGGCTCCGTTCAATTCTTTCTTACTCCTTCAAGGTCTCGAAACACTTTCATTGCGCGTTCAACGCACAGTAGAAAATGCACTTGAAATCGCGAAATGGCTCGAACAACAGCCAGAAGTGGAATATGTAAACTATCCTGGTTTGGCTTCGTCAAAATACAATGCACTTGCAAAAAAATATCTCACCAATGGTTTTGGTGGTGTATTGAGCTTCAAAATAAAAGGCGGCAAAGAGGCAGCAGATCAATTGGTGAATAATCTCCAACTTGTCTCTCACCTCGCGAATGTGGGCGATTCTAAAACGCTCATCATTCAGCCTTCAAGCACTACGCACGAACAGCTTACAGAACAAGAACAACGCGCTGCAGGGGTTGAACCTGGTCTTCTCAGATTGTCGGTAGGCATCGAATACGTCGATGATATCAAAGCGGATTTGCGCAATGCCATCAACGCTGTAAACATTCCTATCCCCACAAAAATCAATGAAGACGTTCTCGCCTGATGGTTTGTTTGGTTTGGAAGGTGGCACACACCTCCACGGTTTGCAGGTGACCTACCACACGGTAGGTCACCTCAACACCGATGGCTCAAACGTGGTGTGGGTGTGTCATGCGCTCACCGCTAATAGTGATGCGCTCGATTGGTGGAATGGTCTTTTTGGCATTGGCAATTATTACGATCCAGAAAAATATTTCATCGTTTGTGCCAACGTGATCGGGAGTTGCTATGGCACCACAGGTCCGCTTAGTATCAATCCCATCACTGGAAAACCCTATTATCAGCACTTTCCGCTCATCACGATTCGTGATATGGTGAAGGCGCACCAACTGTTGCAACAGCATTTGGGTGTCAAAAAAATACATACCCTCATCGGCGGCAGCATGGGAGGCTTTCAGGCAATGGAGTGGGCAATAGAGAATCCAGATATATGCGAACAGCTGGTACTCATCGCCACGGCTGCAAAACACAGTCCTTGGGGCGTTGCATACAATGAAGCACAGCGCATGGCCATCGAAGCAGATATCACTTGGGGCGTACCTTCTGCACAAGCTGCCACCAAAGGACTTCGCGCTGCGCGCGCCATTGCACTCTTGAGTTATCGCCACTATGACGCATACGGCGCAACACAAGCCGCTAAGGACGAACAACAAATCGATGGTTTTCCCGCAGCAGCTTATCAGCGCTATCAGGGAGAAAAATTGGTGAAAAGATTCGATGCATATAGCTATTACAGTCTCACAAAGTCAATGGATAGTCATAATGTTGGAAGAAATAGAAAACCGATTGAACGTTCACTCGGTTTGATCAAAGCGAAAACCATTGTCATTGGAATTGATAGCGATCAACTGTTTCCGCCCTCAGAACAGGCATTCCTGGCGAAACATATTCCAGATGCTACGCTACATATCATCCAGTCTTCGTATGGACATGATGGTTTTTTGGTGGAAACAAAAAAATTAACAAGCATTCTTCAGGAAGAAGAGATCAACGTACTTTCTAAAATATAAAATCATGAAAAAAATCGGTTTAATTGGTTTTGGTTGCGTAGGACAAGGGCTTTATTTGTTGCTCAACAGCACGGGCTATGAAAAGGCACAAATCAAATCCATTGCTGTGAAAAGCAAAGACAAGCCTCGCATTGCACCCAATGAAATATTGCGATACAGCGCAGACGAACTCATTGATGATCCAGAGATTGATATCATCATTGAGGCCATCGACGATGCAGATGCGGCATTCGACATTGCGCGCAAAACGATAGTGGCGGGAAAAGACTTTATCACCGCCAATAAAAAAATGGTGGCTACACATCTCGAAGAACTCACCGCCCTCGCTCAGCTCAATAACGTGGTGTTTCGCTATGAATCTGCCGTCTGCGGCGCGATTCCCATCGTGCAGACGATCGACAACTATTTTGCCTACGAGCCAATCCTGAGTTTGCGCGGTATATTCAATGGAACGTCTAATTACATTCTTTCAAAAATATTCAATGAAAAATTGGAATATCGTGTAGCGCTCAAACAAGCACAGGACTTAGGTTTTGCAGAAACAGATCCCACCGCCGATGTCGGAGGTTATGATCCAAAATATAAATTGATTATACTAGCACTTCACGCATTTGGCGTCTATCTAGCAAATGAAGATGTGTTGAATTTTGGAATTGATTCGTTGAATAAAGAAGACATTGACTTTGCGCGTGAACGCAATTTGAAAATCAAGCTCGTTCCTTCCATTTATCAAATTGATGGAAAAGTGTTCGGTTATGTTTTGCCGGAGTTTGTGAGTGAAAAGGACAATCTCTATCAAGTGGAAAACGAGTTCAATGGTGTGAATATCGAAGCTGGTTTTGCTGGAGCGCAATTCCTTTATGGACGCGGTGCGGGCTCGTTTCCGACGGCATCTGCCGTAGCCAGTGATCTCGATCACGTCGTCAATAAGCGCGGTTATTTTTACCAGAAAAAAATAAAACCCTCTACCGTAGCAGATGATGCCAACATCTTAATCGAAGTGTATACGCGCTTTACCAATGAAGCGATTCAAAAAGTGTTGGCATTTGAGAATGTGACAGAAGGTCTGTTTACCGAAGACTTCCGACAGTTGACAGGATATATTTCATTAAAACAATTGAAGAATGTGGCCCATATTCTCAAGCGCGAAAAAGTGAGCATCATCGCCACCGGCCGCCGCAAACTCATCGGGCAAAAAACCACAGAGAAAATTTTGGAACAAGAAAAACGCCGGGCATAGCCGGCGTTTTTTCTTTTAACCTAAACCTTTAACCAATAACCCTTAAACTATCTTGTCAACTGAAGTTCTCCGTTGATCTTTACATCTTCACTTACCAATACCCCACCTGCTTCTAATGCAGCGTTCCAATTCAAACCAAAATCAGTGCGCTTGATTTTACCTTCGAGGGTGAAACCTGTCTTGTGATTTCCCCAAGGATCTTTGCCGCTACCGCCGTTTTCAGCCTTGAAAGTCACTAGCTTCGTTACGCCATGAAGTGAAAGGTCACCGGTGATCTCATATTCATTGTCACCCTTCTTCGCAATGCTATTCGAAACGAATTTCATTTGTGGGTGATTTTCTACATCAAAGAAGTCAGCACTCTTGAGGTGACCATCGCGCTGCTCATTGCCTGTGTTGATAGAAGCAACGTCGATGGTGAACTCGATGTTTGCAGTGCTAAAATCATCGTCTTCTGTTTCAACATTCGCGTTGAATGCACCAAATGATCCACTCACGTTGGTGATCATCATGTGTTTTACTTTAAATCCCAATTCGCTGTGCGTTGGGTCCAAATTCCATTTTGTCTTTGCCATTGTTCTTATTTTTTGACAAAGGTAGATGCAGGGTCAAGGGCGGGACGTTGACCTAGATCAAGATAATAAGATAATAGGCTAGTAGGCCAGTAGGCCAGTAGGCTAGTAGGCTAGTAGGCCAGTAGGCTAGTAGGGTCAGTCGCTTGTCACTAGCCGCTAGTATCTAGTATCTAGTATCTAGTCACTAGTATCTAAAAAGTCGCAAGGCGACTTTTTTTGTAACTTTCCCGAAAGTCGATCGTCATACCATTGAAAAAGCCTTCCAAATGACCGTGAGTGAGTACAATAAATGTGTGGACATGCATTCTGATGCGTTGTACCGGTTTTTGCTCAAAAATGTCAAAGACCGCGATACCGCTAAGGATCTCGTGCAGGAAACATTTACAAAACTCTGGGTCAAGGTGGAAGAAGTAACGTTTGAAAAGGCAAAGTCCTACCTCTTTACGGCCGGATATCATACGATGATCGATATGATGAGAAGGGAAAAAAGAAAATTGGATTATGCGGCCGATGCCAAACTCACACAAATGGGCGCTTCCGAAAGACAATATTCGGATTTGCAAAAAGTGTTGAACGAGGCTTTGGATACATTGCCAGCCATTCAGAAAAGCGTAATCATGTTGCGCGACTATGAAGGCTACAGCTATGAGGAGATCGAAGAGATCACCGGACTGAACGAATCGCAAGTAAAAGTGTATATTTATCGTGCCCGAGTTGCCCTGAAGGCTTACATCGGCAAAATGGAAAATGTGATATGATTACAAGAGACAATTACGAGAGCTTCTTCCTCGATTTTATCGAAGTTCGCTTGGACGCCTCCCAGGTGGAGGATGTCAAGTTGTTCTTGATATCCCATCCCGACCTTGCGGCGGAACTCGAAGAGATCAGTGGCTTCACGCTCGAAGCTGACGATGATGCCTCTATTTCTAAATTGGATTTATACCGCCATCCCGCTCCCGATGAGGCGCCCATCTTCCCGCCCGTGGCGCATGCACTTCCTCAAGATCAATTGAAACCTGTGCGCCTTCCACGATTGGAAGCGCCTTTTATAGAGTTTGCTGCAAAAGAAGAATTGCGTCGTCAGTTGGCGAGCATTCATTGGAACCTCCTGCCGGGCTGGGGCGCACGTCGCTACCAAAAGCCCTCTGTGGCTGCTTTCCACAACACTTCATGCATTGGTGTGCTGCCCAAATTGATTGCGCCAACCATTATTTTCGAAGACAAAGCTTCGCTCAAGCG
>CANGVZ010000186.1 GCA_947457285.1 Flavobacteriales bacterium
GCTGACCAGCGAGGCCTTCGATTTCATATTTCTTTTTTACGCCTTCAGGAAGATTAAAGAAGGCTTGTACCTCTTTATATAGTTCTTCTGTTGTAGCTTCATCCATCAAGTGATTTTTCACAGCGACAAAACCGATGGTTTCGTAGGCTTCACCAAGTTTTTGAACGAAAGCATTCTTTCTTTGCGGATCATTGCTCATGAAGTCGGCAAGATCGACGCTGGGGATTCCCATATCTTGTAAACTCATCTCTTTTCTTTTTTGGTTTTGCCAAATGTAAAAAAGAAGTTGATAAAATGTGAATAATCAATTTTCGATTGTGATTCTTTGGATAATTTCAATTTTGTTTCCGCAAGCGTCTTCACACGCATAATATCGAGTAATCAGATTGGGGCTTGATTCTTCTTTTACAGTGACAGGAAAGTTTTGACCGCTGTTGTCTCGCGAACTTAAGTTAGCAGCAGGGGGGATGGGTTGACCTTTTTTCACAGTAAGGTCTTTTGCTTGTCCGATGAGATCTGGAGGTAAGTTGTCTTTAAGTGAAATATATTGTTCGGCAGTTGCTGTATTACCGCAATCATCTTTGAATGAATAGGTTCGTACCAAAGTTCCAAGACAGCCTCCAGAGAAAATTTGATCAGAAAATGTTGAAGAAAGTCCACCACAAGTTGAAACAGCTTTTGGAGTTTCAATCTCGCCAATGGCATCAATTTGACACTCGAATTGCTTTGGATAGTTATTTATAGAAATTTGTGCATTGGATAACGAAACAATGCATAATATTGAAATCCAAATTAGTGCTTGTATCTTGATTACTGTACTCATTTTGTTTGTTGTGAAAATATTTCAAAAATAACACCTGTACCGCAATTTTATTGTTTAATGGACGAGGGAATTCGCTGAACAAAATTGTATTGCTAATGTTGTACAACACAAGTTTGATTACAAACTATTCCTAATCACATTATTAATTATTTAAAACAAAATCTAAACATGAGGAAATTCTCTACGTTGCTTTTCGCAGCAGTGATGGCCTTTCAAGTGAAGGCACAGACGGTTGTGGATGTCGTTGTAGGCAGTCCCGATCACACGATTCTGGAGACGGCAGTTATTGAAGCTGGTCTTGCCGGAACATTATCAGGACCTGGTCCATTTACAGTATTTGCGCCAACTGACGCGGCTTTTAATGCTTTGCCAGCTGGAGTACTTGATGCGCTCTTGGCTGACCCATCAGGTGACTTAACTACCATTTTGACTTACCACGTTGTTGGTGAAACATTCTTTTCTGGAGACTTAGTTGACGGAACTTTTTTACCAACCCTTCAAGGTGAAAATTTGAGTGTTTCTGTGGGTGGAACAGTTCAAATCAACAATGCCACAGTTACATTTGCTGATATCGCAACAGATAACGGTATTGTTCACGTAATCGACGCAGTTTTGCTTCCAGAAGCAGTTTTGAATGCAACTGTTTACGACATTATCGAAAACAATGCTCAATTAAATACTCTAGAAGCGGCAATCAATGCAGCTGGTTTGGCAGAGACGCTTGCAGGCGTTGGTCCATTCACGGTATTTGCACCAACGGATGCTGCTTTTGAAAACCTTCCAGCAGGTCTTTTGGAATCATTACTCAATGATCCTGATGGTTTGCTTACAGAAATTTTATTCTACCACGTAGTGAGTGGCTCTGTAGAGAGCTCATCATTGGAAGATGGTCAAGTAGTTACAACTGTGAATGGTGATGTGGTTGTAATCACAATTTCTGAAGGCTTGGTTTTCGTTAACGACGCGCAAGTGGTGGTTACCGACCTTCAAGCTGACAACGGAATCGTACACATCATCGATGCTGTTTTAGTTCCTGGTCCAGTTGCATTGCCCACTATCTTTGAAATAGTTGCAAACAGTGAGGTTCATAACACACTTGAGGTTGCTCTTCTAGAAGCAGGCCTTGACGCAGACTTGAGCGCAGAAGGTGCTGGTTTAACTTTGTTCGCACCAACCGATGATGCATTTAACGCACTTCCAGCAGGAACGCTTGATGCATTGTTGGCAGATCCAGCTGGTCTTCTCACAGACATTTTATTGTATCACGTAGTAGGTTCAGTAAATGAATCTTCTTCTTTGGCTGATGGTCAGGAAATCATCACATTGAATGGTTTGACTATCACAGTAACTCTTGACAACGGTGTATTTATCAATGATGCTGCTGTTGTTCTCGCTGATATTGAAGCTAGCAATGGTATCGTACATGTGATCGATGCAGTTCTAGTGCCAGTAGAAGAAACAAATACTGTATGGGATGTAATCGTAAATAGCCCTGAGCACAACACGCTGGAAGCAGCTGTGAACGCGGCAGCACTCGATGGAGCGCTTTCTGGACCAGGTCCATTGACTGTGTTTGCACCAACAGATGCAGCGTTTAACAATTTACCAGCAGGTACTTTGGACGCATTATTGGCAGACCCAAGCGGTTTGTTGACTGAGATTCTTGTTTACCACGTAGCAGAAGGAGCAGTAACTTCAGATATGCTCATGGATGGTCAACAAATTGTAACACTTCAAGGTCAATCTGTGACAGTAACTCTTAGCGAAGGTTTGGTATTCATCAACGACGCACAAGTTGTTTTCGCTGACATCATCGCTTCAAACGGTGTGGTGCACGTAATCGACGCTGTGTTGACGCCAGCACAGCCTTTGGAATCTTCGGTTTGGGATATCATTGCTGGTAGCGATGATCATAACACACTAGAAGCAGCGATTGAAGCAGCTGGACTTGTTGAAACACTTGATTTCCCTGGTACTTTCACAGTTTTCGCTCCAACTGACGAAGCTTTCAACGCGCTTCCTGCAGGAACAATCGATGCTCTTTTGGCTGATCCAGGTGGGTTGTTGACTGAAATTCTTCTCTACCACGTAGTAGGTTCAGTAGCTCTTTCAACAGATCTCCAAGACGGTCAAGAAATTGTAACCTTGAATGGCGCTACCGTAACTGTTACCTTCAACAATGGTAACGTATTTATCAATGATGCACAAGTGATTGTAGCTGACTTGACTGCTGACAATGGTGTTGTTCACGTAATCGACGTTGTGTTGATTCCACAAGAAGAAACAAATACAGTTGTAGACATTATCGTGAATAGCCCTGATCACAATACTTTAGAGGCAGCTGTGATTGCAGCCGAATTGGCTGGCACACTTGCAGGTCCAGGTCCATTTACTGTATTCGCACCAACTGATGCAGCATTTGCCGCTCTTCCTGCCGGTGCATTGGATGCTTTACTAGCTGATCCAACAGGAGCACTCCAAGAGATCTTGTTGTATCACGTTGTAAACGGTGCTGCGCTTTCAAGCTCACTTTCTGATGGTGACGAAATCGAAACCATCCTCGGTCCTCAAATTACAATTACAATCAATGCTGACGGTGTTTTCGTTAACGACGCAGAAGTTATTGTGTTTGACATCATCGCTGACAATGGAGTGGTTCATGTAATTGATGCAGTGCTTTCAATCCCAGAGCCATTTACAGTATGGGATGTAATCCAAAACAGTGCAGATCACACAACTTTAGAAGCAGCTATTTCTGTTGCAGGTCTAGACACTGACTTGGATAACGAATCAGCTTCATTGACTGTATTTGCACCAACAGACGAAGCTTTCTCTAACCTACCAGCAGGTACTGTAATTGCTCTTCTTGCAGATATTCCATTGTTGACTGACATCCTTCTTTATCATGTTGTAGGTTCTACAGCTCTGTCAACTGACTTGGAAGACGGACAAACAATTGAAACTCTTCAAGGAGAAAACGTTACTGTGACAATCAATGCTGACGGTGTATTCATCAACGACGCACAAGTTACAATTGCTGATATCGTAACAGACAACGGTGTTGTTCACGTTATCGATGCAGTATTGTTGCCACCAAGCAATGTTGAAGAATCGTCGTCAATGTCTGTAAGCGTTTATCCAAACCCAGCAAACGACTTCATCAATGTTAGCGTATCTGGAATGGATCGCGTAATGTTTGAAGTGGTGAGCATGACCGGAGCACGTGTTATGGAAGGTACCTTGAATGGTAGCAACAATCAGTTGAACGTTTCTAATTTGAACAATGGTGTATACAGCATCCGCCTCATCAATGGTGAGAACGTGAGTGTGTCATCATTCATCAAACAATAATTTTAAAAGCACTGAACTAATTTAGACCGTTATGGTTTAATCTAAGAAGCAACTAGCGTAACCCATTAGGGTTATTGGACAGACAGATAGTTGTAGAGAGTTAGTAGTGATGAGGAAGTCCCTCGGTGTACTCTAGGAGTCCCGGGGGATTTCTTTTTTATATGAGTTTAATTTTTAATGTATAAAAAAAGCCACCGACGTTTCGGTGGCTTTTTTACATGAAGACAAGATAACCTTATTAACCAATTAACTAAAACGAATTCCGTTAATGCTTTCGAGCTGTTCTAGACTTATGCGCTGACCGCATTGTGTGTATAGAAATTCACCATTGTTTTCTCTTTTTAAAAAAGAGATAACTGTCATCAATTCTTTGACAATTCCATTGTCATAAAAGCGGATTTGTTTTGGTGCGCTCATATCGCTTAATTTTATGATTCAAAGGAAATTCCTTATCTTTCTTTTAAAATTGCTGTTATATTAATTCTAAGTTAGCTTGGATTAAGAAATTGATACGTACATTAGTCCTATGTTATTGAAATCAAAGGAGGCATTAAACCTATCTGCTGCTGCTTATGATAAGCTATTGGCGGCTGGTTGGTTTAGAGGCGCTCGATTCATGAATAAGCCTGAGTATATCTGCGTGAAAGGGGAGCTTTTCAGTCCTGTTCACGTGCGTTTATCTCTGGAAGGTCATGAATTGACCAAATCCCTCCGCAAGATCAATCGTATTAATGAAGATCGATTTCGATGGCAAATGTGTCCTTGTGATGTGGACGAGGATGCTGAAAGACTTTACAGAGCTCAAAAGGACGACTTTCAGGCCTTCATATATCCAAATTTGGAAGAGGCCATATACAGTGCCCGTGGAAATAATTCCTTCAAAACCTTTTCCATTCGCGTTTATGAAGGAGACAAATTGGTGGCGATGAGCTTTTTTGACGTTGGTCAAAACTCCATGGCCAGTCTTCTCGGCCTCCATGATAAGGACTATTATAAAGAGTCACTCGGAAATTTTACCATACTGAAAGAAATTGAAGTCGCTAAGCGCATGGGATTGAAATATTACTATCCCGGTTATGTGTTGGACGATTTGAAGGTATTCGGATATAAACTGAGATTTGGTAAATTTCAATTCAAGGATACCAATCGCAGATGGCGATCCCTTGATCATTTTGAATTTGGTAAAACGGAAAGCGCACACTTTAAATCGAAATTTCAAAAACTGGTAAGCTGGCTTGAAAC